>WAOB01000121.1 GCA_015521505.1 Nanobdellati archaeon
ATATAGATAAGAACGAGGAAGAGGATGTTGTTATATGTATAGGAGGTCCTTTAACTAACACTTTTACTTATAAACTTAATAAGTTAATGAAAATAAGATTCGATGAGAGGTCACATTATAGAACCATTGTTTCGGATGTAACTAAAAAACACTACTCTGATGAATCAGTGGGTATTATGATAAAAATACATTACGAGAATAAGAAGTATATTGTTCTTAGTGGCACTTCTCTCTATTCAACAGAAGGAGTTATATATGTATTTGGGGAGTTTGTTGACACTTTTCTAAATAATGATTTAAAAGAAGAGTATTATGTTGTGAATATTTTAGACAAGAATAGCGATGGAAAACCAGATGATTACGAGATATTAGAAGAATATGAATCTAAATGAGATACTATAATATGAGATAATTTTAAAAATCTTAATATATTAATATATTGGTATGGCAAGATATTTGTTTCTTTCGCTTCTAGCGTCTTTATTTTTTATAAATATTTGTTTCTCTTATAAGATTATAGAGCAGTATGATTTATTAGGAAAAAATATAACATCTCAAACAAATATTAAAACAACATATCTACTTAAGGATAATAATCTTTATTCTTATAAATTATATTTTAATCACTCTACGGGGTTAAGTGATTGGTTTTATGTTTATGTGGATAATGACTATTTAGGAAATATACAAGCGAAATCAGTTAATATTAGTGGTGATATTTATTACATGTTAAATATTTTATGGATAAATAAGGCGATTGCAGATTTTCTTAATACTTCCAATAACACAATAGTTGTTTCTACGAGGGATGGAAAAACTTTGAGATTGTGCAGTGATATTTCATGCTTGAATGGGTATGATTATAAAACAATCTTTTTTAATAAAACAAAAGAAGATATCTTAGATTTAGTTTGGTTAAATTACGAAAATATGAGTATTTTTTCTTTAAACGATGATAATTTATTAAAAACCTATTTGTTTTTTTACAATCTTTCTAATTCTCCTACAGTTTATCTGTTTGAAAGTTTCTATATTAAATATCCTTACCCTATTAATGAGATAGATGAACTTCCTTATCATAAATTGATATGTAATTTAGATTGCGTAACTACTCAGCAATTTATTAATTCAACTTTTTATGTTAATATAGGTTCTGCTGATGGTTATGAAGATAAATTTATGCCTTTGAGTGTAGAAATAAAAACTTATACACCTTATGAATGGATAAACTCTACCTTTTATTATTATTTGGATTTAAATCCTCCTTATTTGATATCTTATTCTACTTCGTTACCTAATGGATCATATTTTATCTATTTGGATGAATGGGAAATCAACCTTACCACTAAAGATTTAAATCCTTATTCTTATGCTTGCTCTTATATAGTTAGGGATGTTGTAGGTGGTAGGCAATTTATCAACTACCTCTATCAAGACGAATGTGATAACATAACAATAAAGAATATTAATCTGACAGATTATAATGTAATCATTACTCTATATGATTATGCGAATAATTCGAAGTCGTATCTATTTAGTTTTTATAGAAAACCTAATATTTTAGATTGTTATTGGAACGATTCTTATGAAAGGTGGTGTTATTATAAATCATATCCTCTAAACCAGATGTATTTATATTTTGATAGATATGAAAATCTATCTATAGAGGATATGATTGTGGTCAAATTATCTATGTCTGTTCCTATAGATGGTATTAATACTATTGTGTTTAACAATCTTGAAGAGAACATATCTTATGTTTCAGGATGTGATAATTTTACATATTTTTATGCGAATAAAACTCTCTTATGTAGTAATAATGTTTCATATATTGAGATGTACGCTTTACCCAATGTGACACTAAATCCATTTTACTATTTCGTTGAAAACATTTATCAAGATAGAGAGAAATCTTCTGAGATGTACGGAGATACTTACATTGTTGCAAACATAAGTATTTGGAATATAGATTATATTTATACTCTTGTTCATCAAATTTTCAGAAATGTTTCTTACGATTTTAAATCTTTTTTAAAAAATATTATTAATGGGTATGAAGCATATAAAAATTATAAAGGATCTTTTGATATAGATTTTGAGAAAAATGTGTTGGTAAAACTTCAAGCAAGAAATAGGATATATGCGATATATGAGAACGATTATTATCTCAAAGAAAAGGACATATCTATACAAAACCCTTTAAATGTTTATCTGAAATACAGGGTATATAACAAGGATAATATTACATTCGAGAATATAAAAACAAACTTTCCGATGAAACCGCATAATATATTTAACACAACAATCTGTAAGTTAGGTTATCCTTTGTACATTGATTTATCTCCTTTACAAGAGATTCGGAAAGAAGTTATGTTTAAATGTAACATTTTTAATTATACCACAGAATTTAGGAAAACTAAATTAAAAGAAGGATATAAGTATTCTTACATTATAAGATTTTATTCACCATATGTTCCCTTACTAAATAATAAAAAGTTATTTTATGTTGTGAATACATTGGATTTAGAATATTTTAATAAAAGAAGAGCGATGGTGGTTTATTTAAATAACCTTGGTAATGAATTAAACTACACTATAGATGGGGAACTATTATATATTTATTTGCCTTATATTAGTGGTAATAATGAGATATTCGTCGAATATTGGTATATTATTGAGAAAAAAGAAAGCGATTCTAATAAAGAAAAGAAAGATGAAGAAAAGAGAGTAGATAAAGAAGAGAAGAATTCAGAGAAAAAGAAAGATAAAAGAAACGAAAAAGATAAAGAAACAAGAAAAGAAAGAAGAGACAATAATTATGAGGAAGATGTTCTCGTTGAAGACAAAGAAAGATCTATAAATGTATCTTTGGAAAATAATAATACAGACATAGTGAGATTGTCTCAAGAGAAAACTGGAAAAGATGGTTTTATTACGGGAAAACTAATCGCTGAAAGAATTAAAAATTTAAATGTTTGGATAATAGTAGTTTTAACAGTCATTTTAATATCTTTAATATTTGGAAAAATTTTAAGAAAAAGACAAAGAAGCAACTTAAATAGAATAAAATTTTTAGAATCATTAAAGAAAGAGGTGCTTTAATTAATGAGATCAAAAAAATGGAAAAAAGTAAGTTTTTTTGTAGTGTTTTTAATAGTCATCTCTATGTTTGCATACTTTAACTTTTTTTATACTTCTTTGAATATAAATATGTCACTATTATACAGTGAAAGCAATATTGATGCATATATTATTGCTAAGAATCTTGGTTTGGATGAAAGCAAGTTAGAAGGAAATACATATTCATTAAAAGGATATGATGCAAGCATTTTAAAAAACAAAACCCTATACTCAGAAAGTAGAACATTCTTAAAAATAAATAATTTGGAACTTTACACATACAAAACGAAAGTTAGAATTAAAGATATCTATTCATCTCCATTAAAAAGAAAAATAGTTTATGAGATTTACAACTCCTCTCCATACTTTATCTTGTCAAAAAATGATGGAGAGATAAGTATTAAAGTATATGATATAAAAGGAAGAAAAGTTAAAATTGAGAAAATAAAAAAAATTGATGACATACAAAAAGAGTTTAAGAGAGATAATGGATGGGTTAGAGAGGTTAAAGAGGACCTATCTAATAAAGGATTATCTGTTCAAGATATAGAGGATATATTTTATGATGAGCTCTTACCACCAGAAGGATGGATAAATATTCTTTATAAGATTCCTGATAATATAGAGTATCCTATAACCATAACTTTAGAATCACCTCCTCAATATGCATTTAAGTTTTTCTACTTTGATCCTTACTATTCAGGTTGGTGGAATGAGTCCTGGGAGTATAGAAGCATATACCACATAAAAAATAATAATTCCTATTCCTTAGATAACTATCCTATTCTTTTAGTTTTAAATTCTACAAACTTTCCTTGGGATTTATCTAAATCGGATTTGAGCGATTTGAGAGTTACTCAATTTAATGAAACCCAACAGAGGGAATATGAAATGCCGTATTTTGTTGAATATGTCAACTGGCAGGACAAGATTGCTTATGTTTGGATAAGAGCAGAGAACTTTACTGCTAACAGAACAATAACTATATTTTTATATCATGGAAATAAAGATGCTGTTGATGAGAGCAATCTTTCAGGAGTTGCTAGTTTTATGGATGATTTTGAGTCAGGCAGTTTAGATACAACAAAGTGGAGTGTTGTAGGAACTGTAAATGTTGAAACAGATCCTGTGTTTAATACAGGAATTTTAAGAGTTGATGGAGGTAATCAAATAACTGGAACTTGTACATCAACTTATGTTGTGCCTGCAAATTCTGTGGTAGGATATTATGTACGACCAGAAGATACCGGAGACTGGGATACAGGATTGCAAGTAGGCAATATATATTTTGTTTCTGATACTGGAGTATATGGTGCAGCTCCTATAATCGATACTGCATGGAACTATCCATCAGGATCTCAAGGACCAGATACGAAATTCCACTTCTACAGGTTAAAGGTTGAGGATAGTTATCAGGAAATGGTAGATTACACATCAGGAGGTTCAACAAGTGCTGCTTTTGCCTACACTCCAGGAAGTTTATGTACTATAACTGATTCTGACAGCACGGCAAGAGATGCCCTATATGATTTAATTTATGTTATGGAATTACCAGAAAACGGAACTATCTTAGTTTATAACACTACCGAGTATGTTGGATATTATTATGTCAACATAACAACACCCAAAAACAATCAAAAAGTGTATAGATATGAAAGTTTCTATTTGAATGCAACTTTAAATGCTTCAGGATTTGATTTATATGATAAAGGTGATATTGTATTAACAGATTACGATGATTTTATAAAGTACGATTCTAAGGAAAATATTACTATTGTGGATGTTGATGATAATGATTATTTGGAACTTGCCGGACAAACTAATTGGTATCCAGGATATAAGGATTGGAAATACAGAATGCCTATAAACATAACAAACAGAAATAATGTTCTTTTGAAAGATCACCAGGTCAATGTAACAATTAATACTCAACAACTCATATCTGCTTTTAAGATGAACGATACATGTCAGGATATAAGATTTACATACTACAATGAGACATCAAGGCAAGAGGTGGTTATCCCTTACTGGTTAGAATCAGGATGTAATACTCCTCAAACAGTTATATGGGTTAAAATACCTGAGTTAAAAGCGAATTCAAATACAACAATTTACCTATATTATGGAAACAATAATACATTTAACGAATCTTCAGGTGATGATGTTTTTATATTCTTTGATGATTTTGAGGATCTTTACCAAGACCCAAACAAGTGGTATCCAGATGCAGAAACAACAGAAGAGCTTGATCCAGTTTATAATGTAGGGGTTATGAGGGTTCAGGGAGGTAATGAGATACTAGGTTCTTGTTCTGTACCTACTATTCCTTCGGATGTATATATAGATTTTTATATGAGATCCGAAAGTACATTAGATTTTGATTCTGGATGGCTGATAGGTAACATCTACTTTATTTCAGATTCGGGAGCAGGATCGCAATGTATAGATACAACAGTATGTTTCCCTGCAGGTTCTCAGACAGATACAACATTTCATCACTATAGGATCACTCTTCTATCAGGATCTCAATTTATCATCGATTTGAATACTGGAGATAGTGCCTCGAATACTTTGAGTTATATACCTGGTAGTATTTGTGGTTTCAGTGATTCTGATGATACCGGGAGAGATGTTTTCTATGATTTGGTTTATATAAGGGAATATGCTCAAATAGATGTGTTTGATCAATACAATGGAACAGAGGAAGAAAACAACTATATTTATTATGAGAATGGAAGTTATTTAATTACTATAGATATGCTTTCTGCATCAATTAACTATACCAACATAACTTATTTTGCATACATTCCTTTAAATACTAATGTTGATATTTTTGCAAGAACATCTCCAGATAAAATTAAATGGAGTAGTTGGGATTTGATACTTAATGGATCTTATCCTAATTTGCTTGGGGAAAGATATTTACAGCTAATGGTGCATTTAAACACAACCGATAACAAGACTTCTCCAAAATTGTATGCAATAAACATCTCTTATGAGAGAGTTAAAAACTCTCCTTATGCATGGTCGCAATATTTTAGTGTTATAACACCTTTAAAACAATATGTGGATGATACTTATAGTGAGTTCATAAATTATACTTATGCAGAAAACATAACTGTAGGTTATGATGGAAGTTTGTATTTAAACAACACTACTTGGAGTTTTGGAATGTGGAAATACAGATTACCTATAAATATAACAAACAACAACGTTCAAATATTGAGGGATTTCCAAATAAATGTTATTGTAGATACTGCAACATTAATTTCTCAGAAAAAAATGAAACCAAAATGTGAGGATATAAGATTCACTTACTATAATATAACAGATAAAAAAGAATATAATATTTCTTATTGGATAGAATCTGGATGTAATACTACATCAACTTCAATATGGGTTAAAATACCTTATGTTTATTTAGGATCTAATACTCTGCTTTACATGTATTACGGTAATCCTTACGCTGAGTCATTGTCTAATCCTTACGAGGTGTTTGATTTTTATGATGATTTTGAATCTGGTATTATAGATGAAACAAAATGGACAGGAAGCAATACACAAATAGTTTTTGATCCTGTTGTAAATAGATACGCTGCTGAAGTACCTACAGGTAATCAGGTGCAGGGTATTTGTACTATACAGACATTTAATGCTCCATTCATTGTTGAATCTCATTTAAGGCCTACTACTACAGGAGATTTTGATGCTGGATGGTTGGTAAATGACATATATTTCATTACAGATACTTCTGGGACTGGAGCACCAGGTATTAGTCAAGGTGCTTGGAACTATCCTACCGGTTCTCATGGAGCAGATACTAGTTATCATTTCTACAGGATAGAGATGCAAGATGCTTCTCAAGTATTTACAGATTTGACTAACGGGCAAAGTGCAACAGCGACATTTACTTACACTCCCGGGGGTATATGTTTATTAAATGACGGAGATGGTGGTGCTGCATCAAGGTTTGATGATATAAGGGTAAGGAAACTTGCTGCAGATATGAACTTTGCTCAAACTATAGGGAATGAGGAAACTTATAACTCAACTTTCCCATCAGGAACTTATATTTCAAAAATAATAGATGTGGAAACAAACGAGTATGAATTTGGAAACTTCTATTGGTATGGTAGAGATGATCCTAATGGAGATGGAAAATTCTATGTTAGAACCTCTCCTGATGGAATAACTTGGACGGGGTGGTATTTAGTAAGCAACAATACTTTAATAGAAGCACCTCCGAACAGATATGTACAATACAAATGGGAAATATTTAATAATGATGTTGGGATTGCAGAGGTCGTGGATAAGGTAGTTATTGAGTATAAGATTGCATCTGCAGGTTTTGTTATAATGACACCTTCAAGTATCTTTTCTACTTCAAATCCAGAAACTTGCCCTCTAGAGGAAGTAAAACAAAATCCTAACTTAAGGCTATGTAATGTTTCTTGGAGCGTAATTCCAAAGCAGGAAGGTAACTACACTTTGAGGGTTAAAGTTAATTCAACCAACATTTACATGGAGGAAAGTTATTCTCAAGAGGTTAATATATCTGTATTTATTAGAACATCCATAATTGATTTTACAATAATCCCTCCTGTTCAAGGGCAAAGGAGAAATATCACTTTGAGAGCAAGACTGGTTGATGATTTAAGTAACCCTTTATCCGGATATAATATTTCTTTCTATGACTCAACAACTGGAAAGTGGTATGGAGATGCTTTAACTAGTAGTAATGGGTATGGTGAACTGATCTACACAATACCAAAAGACGAGGTTTTAGGTTATCATACAGTATATGCTATTTTTAATGGTTCATGGCCAGATTTCTTGGAGAAATCTAATGCATCTTTACAATATAAAGTTTCTTCTGTACCGCAAATAAATGCTCTTTATACTATTCCTTACTGGCAGGGAAATAATCAAATAGTGAGGTTAAGAGCAAACATAACAGACAAGGTTGGAGTAGATACTGTCCTTATCTACATTTACAACTCAACTAATGCTCTAGTTGTTGATGGTGCTAAAATGACCTCTATAGGTAATGATCTATACGAATATAATTTCTCCTCATGGCATGCAGATAAGTTTAAGTTTTATGTGTGGGTTAACAATACAGACGGTATAACCAATACATCAGATTTTAAAGATTTTGTTGTGGATGTTAAGGCTGAAATTTCTGTTAAGACAGAGAAGAATAAGTATGAGAATTACGAGTATGTTTATTTAAGTAATTACGATTATGATTGGTTTAATACTTCATGGATGTATAGGTTGCCTATTGAGTTGTACAATCCTAATAGTTATGATGTTTACTATGATGCCGTTAATGTGACTCTTAATACCAGATCTCTTATTTCACAAGGAAAAATGAAACCTGCATGTGAGGATTTAAGATTAACTATTAAGAAAAATGTTTACGTTGTTGAACTTAATATTACAAACAACAAAGCAGTAAGCTTCACTGACAGGTCTGTTAAGATGACTATAAGTAATAGAGATATAGTTTCAAACTTCAATGATGATGGCTCTGATATAAGAATATTTGAAAACAAAGTTGAAGATCCTTATTCTCGTGGAGATTATTTGAATTATTGGGTGGAAAGAATAGATAAAGAAACTGGCAATGCAATAATTTGGGTTAAGATTCCTTATATAGGTGCTTATGAAACTAAAACTTTGTACTTGTATTATGGAAATAAGAATGCAATAGATAAGCAAAACTATTCTGCTGTTTTTGATACTGTTATAGGAGAGGCAAGAACCTTTATATTAAATAGCAGTGTAAAAACCATCAACTTCTTAAGAACTTATTCTCAATCACCAGTTGTTATGGCATCTTTAAATAGTGAAAATGAGATAGATCAGGCATTTGTTAGGATAACTTCTGTAACAACAAGCGGTTTTGATGCTTTTATACAGGAATCTATTGCTTTAGATGGTACACATGTTTTTGAGAATGCATCTTATATTGCCTTACTACCAGGGGAATGGTTAGTAGGAGGTAGGTACTTGGAAGTTGGTACTGGTAGTGTTGATAGTAACTATGCAACTTTAACATTTACTAATGTATTCTCCTCCAAACCTATAGTATTGAGTCAAATACTAACTAATAATGAAGCAGATCCAGCAAAAACAAGACAAAATAACATCTTGACAGGAGGTTTTGATGTTAAGATAGAGGAGACTGATACTGTTGACACACCCCATACTTTTGAGACTGTAGGTTATGTAGCATCAGAGATGTTCAATTTAAAGACAAAATCGATGGTGATTAATGTTGGTTTCAAGAATCATGACCAGCCATCTGCTAATGACTGGTTTACATATAGATTAGAAGGATTTTCTTCTATTCCTGTGGTTGTTGCTAAGATAATGACAGAAAATGGACCAGATAATGCCCATGAAAGAATAAGAAATGTTAATCCAACATACTTTGAATATCAAATAGAGGAAGAAGCAGGTTATGATGGAGTTCACATTAATGAGGATAATGGTTATATTGCTGTGAGTAATGCATCTTTACTTTATGGATTACCTTATGCAGATTATTCTATGTCTGTTACTTTAGGTTCTCAAGAAGTTGTTTCTTCAACTTATGAAGAAATTCCTTATTGGATAGAGGAAGGATGTAACACTAATTTAACTAAAATATGGGTTCAAATACCTATTTTGAAATCTCAAGATAGTATTTTAGTTTATGCTTATTACGGCAATCCTAATGCTTTAAGTAAATCAAATAAATCCGCTGTGTTTAGTTATCCTTTCAAGAAATCTTTCTATTATGTTTTGGATGGAGATATTGCATTAGGAGATTTACAAATATCAGCCTATTATAACGATACCTCTTATGAGATAGGCACCTCTTCTGGAATCATCGATAAACAACAACTTGCCTTAATACCTGCTGGTGATTTAAATGTTGGTAGTGCTTTGAAATCTAACAAACCTTTATCCACTACAACATTAGTTTCAGGAAATGGAGATGCTTTAACACCAAAGATAGCGATAGGTAAAGAGTTCATTACTTACTCTATAAGAGGAGTTGAGTATTTGACTATATTGTCTTTGGATAATGACAATCTGATTGAGATTTATGATGTATCCTCAGGAGTGTTTACGAAAGTAGGGAGTTTAACATTGAATGCTTATCAATCTTCAACCTTTAGCTATGATTTCCTTGATGGTAATAGTATATATGTTAATTCAAGTAAACCTATCTTATTACATAGGAGAGCAGAAACTGATTATGATTTATTCACTGTTTTCCCTCCATCTTTGGGATGGTATGGTGTGCCATCTCAAAACCTCGGTATTGTGGCTTTAAGACCAAATACACAAGTAACTATTTATAGATCAGATCAATCAACACCCACTACCGTAACTCTTACTAATGCTGGTGATTCCTATACCTTGGGAACATTAGGAACTGCAGGTAATGCTCCTGCATTTTATGTTAATGCTACAAAACCAATAAGTGTAATGGCATGGGCAGATGGTGATGGTACAGAAGGAACTACTTTCTTGCCGGAGAATGAGCTTGATAATGAGTATATTTTACCTGCTGATGCTGAATACGTTGCTATAGCAACCAAAGATGCCATAGCAACATGTTATATTTATGATGCTAACGGGACACTATCAACTTCTACAACAACATCTTATACTTCTACTCAATACCCTTACCCTGGCTATATAAGATTTGGAGGTACTGTTTTAGCAGGATCAAAAATAAACTGTACCTCTCCTTTCTTTGCATACTTTGAGAGGGCAAATCTTTATGAAACCAATCTTTATGGTCCTAAACATTTCAGAGAAGGTTTCTTGTATTCAATAAGACAAACAAATAGAACTGAGGAAGATGTTTACAACAACTTGAAGAACAATGGTAATACTACTTTGAGAGGCTATCTTTATATGATAGTTGAGGAAGAAACCTCTACAGGATGGTCTTTAGTATTTCCTGATGGTGTAATTATTAATGATAGAGCAGATAATAATCTGAGATCGCTATTACCTGGAGATTTTATTAATTTAACTGATTTATGGAAGCAGCAAGGAGGTTGGTATACCTCTAGTAGAGAACCTAAAAAATATAGAGTCTATATTGCTTTCCAAGATGAAAGTGGTTTACCAATAAAAGATTCTTATGGAAACAGATTAGAAGATTACTACATCTTTGAGATAATACCTTCGGAACTTACAGTAACTAGATTAGAGCATGAGAACATGTATAAAGGTAATGTTAAAGAGTATGAGGTAGGAGATAACATAGCATTAATAAATGTTTCAGTTAAAGCATTAAATAACACAGCAATAGATGCTCAAGTAGAGCTAGATTTAGTTAAACTAGATAAAACCTATGCAGGTTTTGGTCCTTTAAATGAGATCTATTCTTGTGGTAATATTCCAAAAGATAGTGAATGTTATGCAGTTTATGATAACACATCTAATGGATATGATATCCCATTAAATGCCCAAGGAGATTATATCTTCTATTGGAATGTTACAATGACTTTACAAAATGGAGAGGCAAAATATAACGGAACAGAACACATAAAAGTACATGATTTAAGGAATAATGTATCATCAACCTTACAACCTACAAGAATTTATATCGGTAAAGGGCAAGCATCTTATTATAACTTCACAATATTTAATCCATGGAGTGTCAATATAAGTTATGTTAATGTTACAATAAATTGTGATGCAACATTAAATTGTACTTGTTCTTTGCCTAATCAACTTTATCAACCAAATTATTGTTATCTTGGAAATGTATCTGGAAAGGAATATGCTTATGCGAACTTTACTGTTAATTATACTTCATCTACAACACAAGGAGATTATGTCATTAATGCAACTTTGGAATATTACAATATAGGAGATGAATTTAAGAAATGGTATGAACTTGCTCCTCAAACCTTAGAAGTGAGATATCAAGGCATATTAGCAATAACTCCTTATACCTATCCTTCAAGAGTTGTTAGAGGGCAAAGCGGTTATGTTTTCGAAACTTATATAAACAACACAGCAGATTTTATATCGACTAATGCTTGGTTAAACTATACCTTGCCTGCTGGATGGAGTAATACCTCTGGTAATCTATACGATAGAGCATTAAGCTTAAATCCATCAGAGATCTTCTGGAACAACATAACAGTTTTTGTTGGTTTATCTTCCTCCTTAGGTGTACAAACTGTTAGGATAGATTCTGGATCTGATCAAGGACAAGAAGATTTTAAGAACCTACAAGTAGAGGTTTATGCAAAACCTAGGGTTTTAAATATTGTATTTAATGATTCCAATGTCAGCCAAGGAGAGCAAGTTATTATTTATGCTCAACTTATAGATGATTTAGGAGATCCCATTCAAGGAGAAACCTTGAGATTTTATGATGAAAATGAAAGTATCTTTATAGGATCAGCAACTACTGATGCCAATGGAAATGCCTCTATAGTCTATACATTACCTTCCAATGCTTTGACAGGATTACACTATATAAATGTTTCTTTCTTTGAGAACCCATCATCTTATTTGTTATATGCAGAAAACTATTCTTGGTTAGATGTAGGCGAGAAACCGAAAATAAATGCTATATGGCATGATCCTTATGAGATATCTTATGGAGGAAACATAAGTATTTATGTTAATACTACGGATGATGATGGAATAAGCAATGTTGAACTCTACATAACCTATGCAAATGGAACTCAACAAATCTTTAACATGATACATCTTTATGGAGATATCTATAACTACAACATATCCGATCTATGGGACTATGGATCTTATACATATTATGTGGTTGTTGAAGACATAACAGGAAGTAGAACATCCTCATTAATAAAAACATTTAATTTAGTTTCTTATGCAAAAGTTTATATTTTGACAGATAATGAGAGTTATCCTCCAAATACAGATGTCTATTTAGTTTCGAACATGAGCTGGTATTATAAGGATAGATACTATAAGAAAAAGATTGTTTTAGAAAACAATTATGGATTTAATTTAAATAATTCATTTGAATTAATACAGATAGATACAAGAACATTAATAAGTCAAGGAAAATTAGATGATAGATGTGAGAATTTAGCGTTTACTTATTATAATGCAACATCCAATCAAGAACAACTCGTAAGACATTATGTCATTCCAGGATCATGTAATTCTGAAAAAACTTATATTTATGTTGAGATACCTTTAATTTCTGCTTTAAGTAATTCAACAATATTTATGTATTATGACTCAGTGAGCAATGTTAAGAAGTATTATTATGGTGAAATCAATATTACATCATTTGAAGAAAACATAACAATTCATTACCCTGTTTCCTCAGTACATAACGGAAGTGATGCTTATGCTGTAAGTTATGTTGATGGTTATATGGAAGTTGGAACCACACCTCATGTAATGATTAAGGGTTCTCCAGAACTTATATCACAAACAGAGATGGTACAGAATACACCGATAAAGCATAACGTTCCTGTTTCAATTTCAAGTGTTGACGGGGATGGAGATGCATTTCCAAGTATTGCTATGGCAGGTAAGAGATTTACTTATAGAATGGATAGAGGTGTCGATAGGTTCTATATTATGGCAGTGTGGCAAGATGCCAACTGTAACATCTATGACTCAACAACTCTTGTTGATAGCTTTACCGTTAATAAGGGTCAGGCAGTAACAAGAAACACTGATATAACGGATGGTAATGCAGGTATTTTAGAATGTGATGCTCCTGTCTTAGCATTCCATGATGCAACAGGAAATGATGCTTACGTGATGTATCCTGTAAGTAAAGAATGGTATGGTGTTGCTAGTAATTACTTGATGATTTCTGCTTTAGAAGACAATACTTATGTGGAATATTATAAAAGTGATGGATCTACTAACTCCTCACCTATAATACTTAATAGGGGGCAGACTTATATTGAGATCGGTCTGGGATCTCAGGGAAACGGACCTGCTGTTTATGTTAAAGCAAACAAACCAATAGGTGTTAATACAATAGCAGATGGAGATGGAACAGATGGAGCTATTTTCTTACCTGGATGGGAATTAAGCAATTACTATATATTTCCAGAAGATTTTGAATATATTGCTGTTGCAGTTCCTTATTCATTTACTAAATGTGATTTACTTAACCAAAATGATTTAGTTATTGATAGTAAAATATCAGGTAATCTACAGCCGCCACATCCTGGACAGATGTTGTTTGGTTCAGGAAATGCAGGATATAGATTAAGATGTAACAACTCTGTATATGCGTATTATGAGCAGTTATCTGGCAATAGAGAAACAAATATATTCGGTGCTATATCAAATAGAATAGGTTATGGATATAATGCAACTAATAAATATATATTGGAAGAGTATGTGCAGGGATCTAAGGTTATAAACCATGGTAATATTTCTATGCATTATTATTTAGTTGCTTATGTTGAGCAAAATACAACTAATGGTTGGAAACATATAGAAACAATAATAAACGATACCTCTACAGGAACTTTAAGAAAACTCAACCAGTATGAAAGTTTTGATATAGCAAGTTTATGGAATCAAAGTCCTTTTAATACTGATCTATATCCAAAAGGCACTTATAGGGTTAAAGCAGATTTGGTTGATAAAGAAGGAAATGTTATGCAAAGTGTTTATGGAGTAGTAACAAACCACGATTTATTTAATATAACTGCGGGAGAACTTAAACTTAACATTACCCAAATAAGGATATATAATGTAACTTATTCATTAAATCCGAGAACCTCTGAAGTTGATCTAGAAAAAGCATCTATTAACGATACTTTTATAATGTATGTCAGTGAGATTTATAGGATAGAAGTGGATGTTAACGTTTCCTCTACTTCTTCTATATGGTGGATTAATACTACAAATGTAAGTTATGAAAACCTAAACAGCGATAACTGGGTTATAAAATATCAAGATATATGGTATAGGAATTCAACAGATATTAATGACAGAATAGGAGGTAACTTTAGTTTTAATATTTTAACATGGAATACTACAGATAACGACGGTAAAGAAGATCCTTCAGGTAAGGTGACTTTCTATTATATTCTAAATTTAACGAATGCCGTCCCTGAAGAGAGACAGGTTGTGTTTAAGGTTATAGGGAATGGTGTTGGAGAGCAAGATATCTCCACTTTCAAGATTTTACCTCAGGACAGAGTTCCTCCTGTACTTTATAATAACACCTATGACTTAAACACTTCCTGGGTTATAAGAGGAGATGATGCTTTGGTTTATGCAAGATGGAATGAAGAAATAGGTAATGCTTTAGTTGAATACAACTCAACCACTCCTGTTTTAGTTAACTATACTATAACCTTACCTTCTCCTAATCCATACAATTGGACTAACTATACTTTAGATACAACCTCTGCATGGTTATTAGGGAATCATGCAGTTAAGATTTATGCGGAAGATATCTCAGGTAATATGAACTCTTCTTTGAAATATTTAATTTTAAGTGTTTATGGATTAGCATCTATAACTAATAGCTATGTTAATACCTCTACTATAGGTATTGGAGAGTATGTTGAGATTCATTGCCAAGTTAAAGATTTAACCTCTGATCCTGTTAGTGCTATAGAATCATACAAAATTGTTTTCTATAATGAATCTGATGTTTTAGGTATTAATTATACTAATAGCAGTGGTTATGCTTCTTGGATTTATAATGATTACTCTCCAGGTTATGAAACGATAGGTTGTTATATCGAGGATAATAAAACGAGATTCTATAAAGTTGATCAAAATAATTATAATAAATCATTTACAATATTCACTCAAGAGTTTGTGCCTCCTTATTATACAGAGGTCTGGCAAAACTCAAGCATAATTCATAAAGGAGAGTTTATCGAGTTGAATGTTTATTGGCATGACAACTTTCAGTTAGATTATGCATTACTTGAACTAAACTCCTCTGGAACTTTCCAAAATATTTCATCGATAAATCTAAACAAGCAAAAAGATGCTTGGGCTAACTTTACATATCAGTATCCTATAAGCTATTCCCCTGGATTTGTTGCTTGGAGAGAATATGCTAACGATACCTCAGGAAATCTGAACTATACTTCTCCTTTGAAAATATTTGAAGTATGGGGTTGGGCCAAATTAGATTCCATAACTCTAAATCCATCCTCTATGTATGTTGGAAACTCTACAATAATCTCATGTAAAGTTATAGATGCTAATTCAACTTCTCCATTACAGGGATATGCTGTTAGGTTTTACAATGATACACATCTTTTAGGTATAAATTATACTTTAGCAGATGGAATAGCAACATGGAACTATACCGATTACTCCCCAGGAAAGGAAACAATAACTTGTGAGATTTTAGACAATCAAACTTTAATGTACAATGCATCATCTCCAAGAAACATTTCTGCTCAACTTAATACGGTTTTGAGCGGTGATGCCTATCCTCCAAAAATTGTTAACAACTTGTATGGATTGAATGTAAGTTATACTGATAAGGTATTTAGGAATGAAACTGTGTTGCTTTATGCATTATGGGATGAAGAAATAAATTATTCATGGTATGAGGTTAACACAACATCCCCAAACATGGAGGTGGTTTATGTTCCGGGTCATGTTAACAACTGGACCAACCACACAATACAATTAAACTATTCTTGGATTGTAGGAAGGCATTATGTTAAGTTATATGCTAACGACACAACAGGTAACGTTAATGATACATTATGGTATTTGAACTTCTCTGTATGGGGATTTAGTAGAGTGGATTGGATTTCTCCTAAAGATGGACAGGAAGTTAATAGATCTATCGTATATTTAATAACTAATGTGAGTGATGCAGATACATGGTGGTGTATAAACGGATATAAAGTAGATTATTATGATAATGTTACTCCAGGATATTATATAGGTTCTGCATATACAGATGAGAATAATAACTGCTATGCTAATTTAACATGGGACGCTTCTAATACCGATGTTGGTTATCATAAATTAACTGCAATAATAAATGATGATCCCAATAAGTTTTATCTGGCATCTTCTTCAACTTCCTCTATTACTATAATTATTGTAATTTTGGGTGCTTTAAACACTACTATTTTATCACCATTAGATGGACAAAAGCTTTATAGAGGTCAAAGTTATTGGTTTAACTCAACAACAAAAGACGATACAGGCCAAGTTATAACACCAGATAACGCTACTTGGTATGATAATCAATCTTATTTAGCATCTCAGGAAAACTTTACCTATACCATACCATCTAATGCTCCTTTAGGTTATCATTTAATTGAAATCAATACTTCTGCTCCTTATTATCAAAGAGGACATGATGAAATAATAGTAGAATATTGGAGCAAAGCAGATGTTAATGTAACTTCTCCATATAATGGTTCTACTGTTTATATAAACAATACAATACAAATTGAATGTAGTGTTACTGATTATATAACCTCTCAAGGAATACAAAACTACAATGTCAGTTTCTATATACAAAATTCTACTTATAATGAGTATTTAGGATATGCTTTAACTGATGCTAATGGCATAGCAACTATGGATTGGTTTGTTAATGAAAGTAAATATGTGAAAAATACATATTATGATGTTGTCTGTACTATTGGATCAGAAGTAGATTTGTGGTATGATGTTAACATTAGTGTAAGCAAATCGACAGTATATCTCAACGAAACAATTGGCCAATTATGGGTAGAACTTATTTTCCCACAACCAGGAATAACAACTTATGTTGATAAAGATAACAATTTTTATATAAATGCAACAGTAACTTGTAAGTTTGGCACTTGTGGAGAGGTTAATGCTACAGCATTATATAACAATTTACCTATCTCTACAGTTATAGGTGATCAACCATTCTATATAAATGATGGATTAGGAAATCCAAGAATCTGTTCATCTAATTTAATGCCCGATCAGAGTTGTAATGTCTCTTTTGTTGTTAATGCAACAGGAGATTATGGAAGTATATGGAACATATCAGTAAACTTTACTTCAAACTTAGGCATGTATAATAAAACTCAGGATGCAGAGGTGTTTATAGGTTATGTTTTGATTTTGAGTGTTGAACCTTCGGAGATAAGTTATTGGTATTTACCTCCTTCAGATCCAGCACAGAACTATCTTGTTCCTCCTGTTCAAAGTGTTGATCCTTCAACTTCATTGATTAAAGCAGCAAATACGACAGAGGTTAAGCTATTGCCTGGATCAGCAGATGCCAACGGAGGATTATGGATTAAAGGAGAGAATTTAACTTCATCTACAAGTTCAAGTGTTATTCCTGTTTGGAATTTAACAAGATGTTTAGGTAGAGTAGAAGATTATCCAACACCACAATCTGCTCAAGCATGTTGGAGTGATCCAGCAAACAAATTAAGTTATGAATACAAACAAGTGCTCACAACTATGGTTGCCGGAGATTGGATAAATATAACTATATTTTTAGACTCTCCTCCTGTTTATGCTGATAAGTACTCAGGAAACATAACAATAATGGTCAATGCCACATATTAGGGTGAGATGATATGAGAATGATTTTAACATCATTTATGGTTTTGGTATTTATTTCATGTCTTTTAACTTCTTCCTATGCTTTAACGTTCTTGGCACAAAAACAAAATATAGTTCTAAATTATGGTGATAAAAAACTTATCAGAGTTCCCCTATCTATAGAATATGATAAATATTATTATATAGTAAGAATAAATAATTTACTTAATGATGAGAATCTAAAAGTTTTGTTATTAGGAGAAGGTATGAAGCCACTACATTCTACATTTAATATCTCTGATGGAAAAGACGCAGTTCTGGTTATTGATAATAGAGTTATAAAAATGAAAGAATTATATTTGATGTTTCATTATTATTCTCCTTCCTCCCGTAATATAGTTAAAAAAGTCGATGTTGAGATATTACCTATAAAAGAAGAACATTATTTAGGTGATATTATTCCAAAAGTATCTCCATCAATATATTACACTTTTAATGTATATCTTAATGCTTACATATTTCCTACGCCTTCCTATTCTTCACCTAACGACATACCTTCTTCAGAAAACGAAAATCAACAAATCCAGGAATATAAATCTGATATAGAGAACGGTTCTGTACAAAATGATGAGGAATCAAATAGCTCTTTTAATGGTTCTTCTAACTTAACATCTTTACATAACTATTCTACTCTAGACAGATTTAATGAAGCGGTAAATGATGGGAAGATATCTATAAAAAAGGATACTAATTCGAAATATGATTCTGAAAGAAGCATTTTACCTACTGGAGAGGTTATACAAAATCCCATAGAAAGCATATCTATCAGTACTGTATTGATCTTTATTTTAGGGTTAGTAATACTTTATATAATTTGGAGACGATTCTGATTAATAAAAGATTATAGAATATTAGAATGTTCAAGCACCAATACTCATAATACTATATGCTATCAAACCTAATATTATAGCATGTCTTGATCCTGCAGATATTCTTCCTTCTGCTAATTTTCCTATGACTAATCCAGCGAATATTCCTTGAATTGTTGCCAAGTTCTTAAATATTTCTTTATATTGGTCGGGATCTACAATTATAGCTCCTCCTGATATTCCTGAGGATTCGGATAAAGCAGGTATTAAGAATCTGGTCATACCTACCATAACTGCAATAAAAATTAGGAATACAACATAACCTTGAACCATTTGTCCATGAATACTTGCACTCCTTTCCTTCTTTATCTTCTCTATTTCAAATGTGGATTTTGTTACTGCCTCCATCACATTTGCTAAATTACCTCCAGATCTATAAGCCTCAAGAATAGTTGCTACAACCCTGTTTATTACAGGATTTTTTAATCTTTTTGCAAAATTTATAATAGCAACATTAAACGGTATTCCCCATGAGAGTTCGTTATTCATCTTTTTAATATATGGATCTAAAGCACCATAACTACTTCTGGCAGCATAGATAAAGGATCTATGCAAATCCATCCCGCTCCTTAAACCTTCAACTACATTTCTCATAAATAAAGGAAACTTCTCCTCTATTTCTTTAACTTTGAGATATTGAGTATATTTATAGACTGTCGGAGGAACAAGAAATACAGTTAATGCCAAGATATTAATAACATTTGAAAAGAATAAAGCACCTGCTATGTTAAGTTTTTTCACATAAGTTATGTTTAAAAGAATTAGAAATATTGCCGAAATAGTGGAAGCCATAACTATACTTAAAAAATCTAGGTCAAGATTCTTTAAACTATCCAAAAAGCTTTCTTTTGTCTTTAAATCTTTCAGTTCATTAGTTGATTTCATCTTCACACCTCTTTGTTATATCTCTGGCTGAGTTAATGTCAAAAATAACAAGAAAAGCATATTAACTAAAGGAATAACAATATAAGTACCTATTTTCATTATATCTAATGGTTCTAACCCCATTATCTTACTTTCAGGAATTATATTTATCACTGCAAGAATTGCAACCAAAAACAAAGGTGCTGCTATAAGTATTGCTGTATATATATCTGCATAAGTGGATAAAGTCTCTACATACTTTTTCCTTTCTAAACTATAATTGAATAAAGCATAGTTGCTTTTCTCAGAC
Source organism: Nanobdellati archaeon (assembly GCA_015521505.1). Taxonomy (GTDB): domain Archaea; phylum EX4484-52; class EX4484-52; order EX4484-52; family JAADEF01; genus WAOB01. Next base: position 20,737 of record WAOB01000121.1, read on the forward strand.
AAATACTCTCTTAAATTACCTCCGCTTTCGACAACAGAGAGGATACCAAACAAAATGCTTTTTAAATCATCTGATGGAGTAGTTGAGGCAACATACTTCATTGCCCTAGTTATATCTTCTCCATATACTTCTACTCTATCAACAATCCTTTTTATTTCTTTGTTTAATTCTCCATACTCTCCCATCTCAACGAGCATCTTGAATGCTTTATCTAAAGAAACAGAAGCATAAGATATTGCATATAGGTGGTTAAGCATAAAAGGTATGTTATTTTTTATGTTTTTTTCTCTATCATTAATAATATAGAAGGGATATAAATATCCTGCTGTAAGAATCAACAAGAAAGGAAAAATTATGGAAAGAATAATACCTGAAATAAATGTCAAAAAATTCATATCTGTTGCACTATACATTCCAAGTAGAATTCCTATTAGAAGAGAAGAGGAAAAGAAAGACAGCATAAATAAGGAACCTACATACAATCTATAATCTACTCGTAAATTGCTTTTCTCTAAGGCATCTCTTAATGGCTCGAAGAATTGAGGATATATCTTCTCAAATTTGAAAAAAACATTAATTACCAACGGTTTTAAAGAAGATGCTTTTAATACAGATAATATATTATACCATAAATGTAAAGATTCCTTTTTTCTCCTATGGGTTTGTGTTAAATTCTTTTTCTCTAATATCCTTTTTATCTTAACTAATTCTGTATTTTCTTCCTGCCTTTTTGATTTTAACTTTATCATAACTACAACCTTTATCCTTCATTTGTAATTATCAACTTATTATTTCTCATAGCATCTAATGCAGTAGATTTGTCTTTATGATATAAACTAACATATTTGGAGAATTCAAAGAAGTTTGTTATATTGTTTCTGTCCAACCACTTTAAATATTCTAATCTATTTTCTATTTCCTTTTCTATCTCTGTTAAAGGTAATCCATACTCAGAACTTATCTTCTGAAGTAAGTAACTATTCTTCTTTATCAATACATCCTTAGCAGGATCCCATTCAAATACATCATTAACATGTGCTCTACCTGTATTTCTATCAATATCGATTATCTCAGAGGCTTTTTTTAATCTTCTAAAACTCTTGCCAAATTGCAGTGCATGACTCATTATCAAAATAAGATCTAAGGATTCTACAAGTTCCGGAGGTAAACTAATAGGAGGTGTTTCAATTCTTTTGATTATATCTTCCACACTACCTCCGTGGATGGTACCTATAGATGGATGACCAGATGCCATTCCTTGGAACAACACTGATGCCTCCTTACCTCTAACCTCTCCTACAATAACATAATCTGGATTTTGTCTAAAACTTTCTTTCAATAAATCAAACATTGTTATCTCACCATATTTCTCTCCTGTTTTAGATTCTATTCCAAAACCTGCTCTCACTACAGCAGGTATCCAGTTTTCATGTGGTAATCTAAGTTCTCTAGTATCTTCTATAGAGATTATTTTGTCTTCCGGAGGTATAAATCCTACCAGAGCATTAAGCATTGTTGTTTTACCTGCACCTGTTCCTCCTGCAATAAGTATATTTACTTTGTGTTCAACTACAAACCATAAATAAGCCAAAAATTCCAATGAGACTGTTTTCAATCTATACAAATCTAAGGCAGAATAAGGTATTTTAACGAATTTTCTTATAGAAAATGTCGGTCCATGAGTTGTTACGTCACTAGACAAAGTTGCATTAACTCTTGATCCATCTGGTAATGTCCCATCAAGTAATGGCTCAGCATAAGAGATATATCTATTACATTTTTCTGCGAGTTTTATTATAAATTCTTCAAGTTCTTGCTCATCATCATATCTTACGTTGGTCCTTAGGTTTCCATATTTTTTATGTGTGATATATATAGGTATGCCTATACCATCACATCCTATATCTTCAATAAATGGATCATGCATTAATGGTTCTATTTTCCCTAATCCAACAAAATACTTGTAGATATGATACATTATTCTGGTAAACTGTCCTGGTTTTAAAGCGATACCAAAATCTTCGAGTATTTTTATAACTTTGCTTTTTATATATTCTATTTGCTCTTCATTACTCTTAAGTTTATTAATATCTACATCAAGATAGTTTGTTATATTTTGTTTTATTGTTTCATATATTTTAATTTCTTCATCATTAAGTTCTGGTTCAATAATTGCATATTCAAGATCCTTTTCCTTATCATTCCATTTTATATTTGCATAAGCAAATGGTTGTATTAATGTGTATTTTATGTCTAAAGAAGTAATATCTTTTATATCTGATAAAACACTAACGCCTTTTCCAGGAACGATTTTAAAATTTTCAATCTCTCTTTTGATCTTTCCTTCAATTTCCTTCAATTCCGCTATTTTTCTTCTTACAATCCCTCTTAAAGTCATAAAACTATATATATACCTTAGATGTATATATTCTTTAAGGAACATTCAAAGTGATTTTATAAAAAGGTAAAAAGGCAGAGGGTGATATATAATGAAGAGGATAAGAGTTAAGGCAGTTTCTCCTTTAATAGCAGCAGTGTTGTTGATAGTGTTTACGGTTGCAGTCGGAGCAGTTGTGTTAAATTGGATGACACAATATACTAAGGGAACTACAGAGAAAGCAGGTACAGATACAACATCAACAGTAGAGTGTGCTAAGCAGATAATTGATATTCAAGATGTACGGTTTACTTCTGATAAAAATGGTAATAATTATTTAGAGAATGTTACATTATTTGTACAAAACTTAGGTACTGCTAAAGCGGTTATATCTACAGTATCAGTATATGATGACGAAGGAGATACATGTGAGAACACGTCTGCAAATGTACCTTTAGAGCCAGGAGCGTTTAAGGCATTTACACCGTTAGAGTATTGTTCATCTCGACAGGTGAGTAATACGACATTCACTGTAAGAGTATCTACAGATTGTGGTTCAGCAGACACGTATAAATACACCTCGAGTTAAAAAGTTAATTTAAATTTAATTTTTTATTTTTTCTTTTTAATATTCTTATATTGTGGTTTTTATGTTTAAAAAATCAGTCTCTCCTATAGTAGCGGAAGTCTTAATGATAACTTTAGTGATTATGATTGGTATTATTTTTCTCACATGGACAGATTACTTCTCATCCGAATCAAGAGAAAAAACAGATGAAAAGTACAAAGTTACCATATCATGTTCTTCGATGAATGCGCAAATAGAAGTGTTTTTTATTAAAAAAGGAATCTCACAAGTAAAAATTTTGATCCAAAACAAAGGAACCATACCTTATGAAATAAAATCCTTTGAGTTATACAATAATAGAGGAGAAAGATGTTTCAATGAGAGTAATTATATTATTGATATTGGAGAATCTGAGTGGTTGATTTATAATTGTAAGGATAATTTCATTTCTTCTTGCGATGATTTCAGAAGTTTAGCATTGCTTTCTGTTTGCAATGATAAATCACTTCTCATCTCCAAACCATTAGAAGATACAGGTAATGCATGTAAGTACACTAATCCATTTATATAAGGTGGTATTTTTGAAAATCATGAGAATATCAACGTATCTAGATAGTGGTGGTGCAGAAACAAGTATGAGGTTATATTTAAAAGAACTTTCTAAAAGAAATGAAGTATATTTGATTTACTTTTACGGTAATGACAAGTTTAGGGAAGAGATGGAAAAAGAGGGAATAATAACTTATCAACTACCTTTCTCTATAACAGGCATGGTAAGATCTTTGGTATTATACAAGTTCATAAAACCTGATGTAGTTCACACTTCTTTATATAAAGCAGAATTTTTCGGTTTTCTTCTTAAAATATTCTATAGGTGTAGATTGGTGACTAACAGAGATGTGGATATATGGGATTTTAGCAAATATAGAGCATTTAATAGAATAATAGATAAGATATTTCACAAGTATCTCTATTATCTGTTTGTAGATAAAATAATTGCCATTACACATCATATAAGAAACTACATGCTTTATGATTTTGGTTTTAGAACATCAAAGATAGATGTGGTTTATTATGGATTGCCAATAAAAAATTATACTAAAAAGAAAAAAAGGTTAAATAATAAACTAGTGGTGGGTTTTGTAGGGAGGTTGGTTTACCAAAAAGGAATAGATACGTTTGTTAAAACTCTTCTTAATTTAAAAATAAAAAAGAAGATTGAGGTTGTGGTGTGTGGTGATGGATATTATAGAGATTTTCTAAAACTTGTTCAAAAATATATGCCCAAGAATGTCGAATTGAGATTAGAAGGACATGTTAAAAATATAAATTCATATTATGAAAAAATGCATGTGCTATTCCTCCCTACAAAATACGAAGGTTTTGGATTAGTATTTATAGAGTCCTTATTACATAACATAATTGTTTTAACATCTAATATAAAACCTTTGGATGAAGTATTAGATAAACATGCTTTATTTTGTAAGAGTGAAAACCATGAATGTTTTGCCGAGAAGATAGAAGAGATATATAAAAACTATGATAACATATACAACAATCTTTTCAAAGATATTGAGAATCACCTTGACAAATTCGATATAAAGAAGAATGCTAAATACTTAGAAAATATTTATTTATCCTTAACTTATGGCAAATCTTAATAAAGCAACTATACCTCCTAAATACTTTATTTGGTTGTAGTATGGATTTATCTTGTCAATTATTATTATCTCTCCTCTGCTTCTTAAAGTTTGTTCTACTATTTTTGATATGTCTTCTTTATCTAATATTTCATAACATACTATCAACTTGTCAATAGCCCCCATTTCTGCTGCATTTTTGATTTGTTTTATTCCATAAGTGTATGTTTCTTTTCCTTTATTTATACACTCAAAAAACTTTTCAATCTCTTTAATCTCTTCTTCAACTATCTTTATTTTTAATGCTTTCTCCAAAAGACCTCTTTTTATTATCTCTACCAATCCTGTAATACCCGTAACGCTTGTATCACCTAAAACATATTTAACTTTGTCTTTTATTATTTTCTCTATTTCATATTTTGCAAATCCTGGACCTGCAAGAATTACTACATCATACTTCTCACACATTTCTAATATCTTTTTACTAACTTCTTTATAATACATCACTCCTTCTTCCACTCCTTTTTTAGATTTGTTCCTTGTTTCAAAGAGCAAATCAATACTGTTGTTTCTTATTTCTCCAAAAGTTGCTTCTTTATGATCCATTACTACTGCTAAAGCATTAAATCTTTGTCTCTTCTTAAGATAATTTACTATTTCCCAAAATACTTCATTTACATGTGTTTTTATTAATTCAAAGGAATCGTTTTCTTTAATTTCAAAGGAGTGGTAACCATATAG
>WAOB01000122.1 GCA_015521505.1 Nanobdellati archaeon
GAGGAGATGTGAATTTAAGTGGTATATTATATATCTATAACAATAATAAAACATTGCAAATAGGTAGTTCTTCTTGGAGCAACATTCATTCTCCCATTACCATACGAGGGAGTCTCAATATATTAGTGAACTCTTCTTTTGCAAGAGCATTAGAAGGAGTAAGGTTAGAGAATAAAAAATATAATTCTTTTTTAGATTTTGGCTATAGGGATGAGAGTATATATGGAACTGAAAGGTGGGAAATTGCGCAATGGATCGGAAGTGGAGGTACCGCTCTTCCAGTATGTATAACAATGCCCAATGCTATAGACGTTATATGTATATCTCCAACAAATAATGTAGGAATCAACACCATCTCTCCCCAATACACCTTAGATGTCAATGGAGACATAAGAACAACTGGCTGCTTAATATATAACGGAGGTACCTTAGGAACTTGCGTTTCAGACATAAAACTAAAAACAAATATCAAGAACTTAACATTTATCAATGCTTTACAAAAACTTATTAATTTACAACCAAAAACATTTAAATTTAAAGACGATACCTCAAATATAACTTATTCTGGTTTAATTGCCCAGGAAGTTGAGAAAATTGCTCCTGAACTAGTAGTAGAGATAAATGGAACCAAATATGTTAAATACCAAGATGTGCAGTGGTTACTTATTCAAGCAATTAAAGAACAGCAAAAGGAAATTGAGATGTTAAAGGATCAAAATGATAAGTTACGATATGCTTTATGCCAATTAAAAGATTTTGAGTTTTGCAATTAGTTAGATTTTCTTTTTCTCTAATCATTTTTACTTCTTTCTTCTATACTCTACGGAGCAGATTTATTCGGCCACATAAATAATATATACTGCTTCAGATAACGCTTTCAACAATAATGTTGTTTTTCCTATACATCTTCCACAAACTCTCAGAGAAAATTTCTATTTTGATATTCTTTATAAAATTTAGTTCTTTCTATCTATCAACAAATATGTCTTTCATAAATAATTCTACATAATTTTCTCCACATCTTAATATCATATACACACAATTTCAAATTCTTTTAACCATATAAACCCAAACCCTTCCTTCATCTTTATCTTCGATATCTCTTTGGGTTTTCTTAAACCCTAATTTTTCATAAAATTTCATTGCTTTATCATTTTCTTCACCCACACAAAGGATTATGTTTTTTATGTTGTGTTTTGATATTTCGTTAATCAGATATCTAAGAACATTACTCCCAATACCTCTGGATTGATACTCTTTATTTATAACAAACTCATGAATTATTGCTCCTTTTTCATTCAAGAATTTCTCATACCATCCCATCTCAACTGCAATAAAACCCACAAGTTTCATTTGGGTTTTTTCCTTAACATAGATTAGATAGAAATGATTACCACACCTCTTTATCAACCATCTTATATATTTCTTTATATGCTTTGGAGATTTATACATGAACTTTTCTATATCTTTATAAGCAGAGATATAAATGTTTTTGAGTTTTGATACTATACTCTTATAAATTCTCGCTTTATATTTATAATAAGGGAGAATATAAATATCCTCCTTGATTTTTATATAATTAACTTTCTGCCGTGGTTTGCGCTTTCCCTTCTTTAATTCACGCATGTTTTATGACCTTTTTTAAATTCTTATAATTTCAAATTATGTCTGAAATTATTTTCCTTTGCTTTTTCCAATTCCCACGCATCATCTATGAGCATATCTGGAACAGAGTCATTAAGAATAGGATATGCTAATTTACATCCATCACAGATAAGAAACATACCTTTTTCTTCAATATCTCCCTTACATTTAGGACACGCTAATATTTCTAACAAATCTTTTGGAACAGGCATTACTCTAACACCTCTAACATTCTTATATCAAAATAATTAACAGGATATATTTTATTTACCTCTTCTATCATTTTTCTATGGAAAGATTCATTCAAGAATCCTTTAACAACATTTTCGAAATTATTATTTCTTACATATTCCTTCAAAACTTCTTTCATTTTTTCTCTAATATCTTTTTTAGTACTTGTTTGAACTCTTCTTTTTGTTATGAGCAACAACTTATATCTTGCTTTTATACCATCTTTACTTACAAAATCTTCTATCAGATCAACTCTTGAAGTCCTTTTTCTTACCATTCTTGAAACAAAATCTCTCAACAATTCTAATCCATTCAATTTAGTAGTTGCTTTATCGTCCTTTACATCAGTTATCTTAAGATAAATCTTATACTTATGATGCTTGAAACTTCCTGTTAATTCTGTTAAGGGCAGTTCAACTATCCTTCCCAAAACATGCTCTCCTTTAAATGCAGGTGTTTCTGCAACAAATCCTTCTTTGTCAAACATTTCTGGTGCATATACTTTAAACCACGTCTTTTTACTCCATAGGTCCCTTTTTGCTTGTCTTTTTTCAGCCATATCTACAACACCGAAATTATTTTTATATAGAAAACTATTTAAAAATTATGGTAACACGTTACAACTTATAGATAATAACTCAACCACCAGAAACAATTCTGAATATTTTTATTTTATCCTTGTCTTTTACTTCATCTTCATCTAAAAGTATTTTTCC
>WAOB01000123.1 GCA_015521505.1 Nanobdellati archaeon
GAGATAGTGTGTTTAAAGAACTAACTAAAAAAATCAACGAAATTGAAAGAACACCCGTCCTTATAAACTTGCCTTCTGGCTTAAGTAAATATGCTATAGAGATAAGCAACCTCCTTAGGAATAAAGGAATTGAAAATTATATTTATGCAGATGAAACATTTGGAGGGTGTGATTTGCCCATACAAGAAGCAAAGCAATTAAAATGCGAAACAATTCTTCATTTCTCACATACAGAATTCATAAAGGGAAAAGATATAGAAGGTATAAGGATAATATACGTTCCTGTATTTATAGAATATGATGTAATTACAGCAGTAAATGCTATAAAAGAGAACATAACGAAACGTGGATTTAGTACTATATCTCTACACGCTCATCTACAATATACACATAAATTAAAAGAAATTGCTGAAAATTTGGAAAAACATGGAGTAAAGGTTGTTCTTGTAAAATCACCATTAGAGAGATTTGAGGGACAGATACTTGGATGTGAAACCTCCTCAACCTATTTAGCAAACACCAAAGGCGCTGAAGTTATAGTATATATAGGAGACGGTGTATTTCATTACTACGCTCTCCTCAAAGATTCTCCCTCAAATATGCCTTTGTTAGTATATAACCCCCTAACTAATGAAACAAAGTTTTTCTCAATAAAAGACAAAGAAAAAATAATGAGGCAATATTATATAAAATATGGGCAGATAAAATCGTCTAAAAGATTAGGAATCGTACTTACTTCGAAAATAGGACAGTATCTAAGATTTGGTAGGAATTTCAACAAAATAATTAATGAATTTAAATCGCAAGGAAAAGAGGTGTACATTCTAATAGCAAATAAAATCGATCCGAACCAACTTGAGAGTTTCTCTTCCAATATAGAAGCATTTATCAATCTAGCATGTCCTAGAATAGAAGATGATGCACACCTCTATAATAAACCTATTATGAGTTATACCACATACAAAAAAATTGAAAGTGAGATTAATGGAACTTCAAGAACAAATAAAAAAAGCAGATGAGATGTTTCCTGAAGAAAAAAGAAAAGAGATAATCCATAGAATTGCTGAAGAAATCTTTAGATATGAAGGGATAAAGATAAGTAAAAAGGTTATTAGTGCAATGATAAAGATAAATAGAGGATACTTTGTTATTCCATCTCATCTTAAATATGCTTATAAAGATGCTCCTTTACCTTTACCAAAAAACCAGACAATCTCTGCATTACATATGGTTATGATACAGTTACATCTCTTAGATGTTAAAAAAGGAATGAAGATTTTAGAAATAGGGACGGGATCTGGATACAACACTTCTATCTTATCATATTTAGTAGGCGAAAAAGGTAAAGTTGTAACAATAGAATATATTTACGATCTTTATAATTATGCAAAAGAGAGGTTTAATATGTTAGGATATGGGAACATAATCTCTATTCACGGAGATGGTAAAAAAGGATACAAAAAGTTTGCTCCATATGATAGAATAATCTCCACAGCATGCGCAACCACCATTTACAGAAGTTGGAAAGAACAAATCAAAGATAACGGGATAATCCTTACTCCCATCTATATTGAAGGAACACAAAAACTAATTAAGTATTATAATGAAACAAAAGAAACGGAAGAGATAATGGATGTGAGGTTTGTCCCAATACTATAAATACTACTTTAGATGAAAGGTCTTCGTTTCCCTACTTTTAGATTGCTTTAACTATTCTTCTCTTATTCTCTGGTGGTTGTTTAAAGAATATCTTGCCAGAACAATGCGGACAAGTTAAAGTAGTATTAACATCCTTAATCTCTACCTCTGCCCTACAATGGAAACATACGTATTTTGCCATGACAATCTCACCTAAACATCTTTTCCATTATCTTTGTTGCATCAGTATATGGCTGATAAGCGCCTCCTGCCATCTTATAATTACAACTTTTACAAACCCAAATACCTGCTGCCTGTCTCTTTAGAGATTTCTTAAAACAATTAGGACATTCGTGTTTTGCTCGAGATACTTCTTCTATTTTAGATACCTCTCTCCTTATTTTTAAACCATATCTCGCTCCAAATCTGGCCGCAGATTTAAGTTTAGAAGCCATACTTCTCACCAAAACATTATCGAAATTATCGCAATCATTACTTATAATAATTAAATTTAAAAAGTTAATGTCATTAATATTGTGTATGGTATTAAGAAAGACAATGCAAAAGAATAATTTAAATAAAGTTTCTGTGAGTTTCTGGTCATATGTCTTAGCAATAGGTGTTAACTTTATATTCGCATTATTCAATATCAACACATTATGGAGTTTTTATGCCTCCTTAATTTTTGGCATTATAGTGAGTATAGTAAATATATTTTCTGTTAAGGATATCAAGCATGTCTTGATAAAATACATTGGAATCGTGTTAGGTTTGAATGGATTAAATTTGGTATTATCAGTAACAACACTAAACATCAATTTCCTTGGATTATTTTACATATATTCTTTAGGTACAACCTCATTAATACTTATAATATTAGGGCTTTATGCTCTTTTTAAAGAACAAGGAGAATAGGGATCTATTATGATAAATAAAAATATAATGATTATTATAGGTATAATCTTTATTTTAATAAGTATATTAATGATAGTAACATTCAAACCTCTCATATCTTTTATTGGCGTACTTCTCTTGGTATATGCATTATCTGGTTTAAGAATAATATTTCAATATGAAAAAGGATTGTTATTTACCTTAGGTAAATATAATGGTATCATGGATGCTGGCTTAATGTGGTTCTTACCTATCATTCAATCGATGGTAAAGATAGATACTCGAGTCCAAACAATAGATTTACCAAAACAAGAAGTAATCACAAAAGACAATGTTCCTGTAAAGATTAATGCGACTGTCTTCTTTAAAGTCCAATATCCAGATAAAGCAGTCCTTAATGTTGAAAATTATAGGGAAGCAACATTAATGTACTCTCAAACAGTGCTTAGAGATGTTATAGGAGGTATAGATTTAGATGGATTACTTGAGAAAAGGGAGGAGATAGCGGAAAACATAAGAAAAATCGTAGATACTATAACCGATGAATGGGGAATAGATGTTACTGGAGTAAGATTGCAAGATATCGAGCTACCTGAAGAGATGAGGAGAGCAATGGCAAGGCAAGCAGAGGCAGAAAGGGAAAGAAGAGCAGTTATAATAAAATCTCAGGGAGAGATAGAAGCAGCCCAGAATCTTTCTAAGGCAGCAGAAATTGTTAGCCAAAATCCCGGTGCTTTACATCTCAGAACATTACATACATTAGCAGAGATTTCTTCTGATCCAAATGAAAAGTTTGTATTTGTATTGCCTTTAGAGGTTTTAAAAGCGTTTGAAAGAAAAGGTAAATGAATTACCTCTACTCCACATCATTCCAAAGTAATCCTGATATGAAAATATATATTTATGTTCATATCATAAATGTTATTTATGAGTAGAGTAATATATGTTCTTGTCTTAATAGCTGCTCTCCTTGCTGGGTGTGTCAATGCTCCAAGTAGCAGTGGTTATGGTGGCGGATCATCTGCAGGTTTGGAAATAACTTATTTCGATATAACCCCTAAGGAAATCTACGAAGATGAAGGGATAGATATTTTTGTTACGATTGAAAACATAGGAGATAAGCAATTATTTGGTGACTCCAAACTTTGGATTTATGGTCCTCCTTATGAAGAGTGGTCTGGAGAAGGAGAGATGGCAGATGCATTTTCATTATCAGGATTAGACATAAACACAAGAAATATGTATAAAGGAGAGCAAAGAGAAGTTACTGGGTCTCTTTATTATATAGGAGATGTTCAGGCAGGTACCTACAAACAATATGACATATACGCTAGGTTGTGTTATCCTTACTCAACTACCTTTACAGGAAATTTCATTGTTGTTTCGAGAGATGAAGCAAGATTAAACAAAAAGCAAGGTACAATATATGATGTTCTATCCTCGGGACCAATAGGGATAGATTTCATAAGAAAAGATAGAACTATAACAGGAAATGCAGTAAGAGGAAGTGTTAGTATCTCTGGGTCGGGTAGTGTTGGAGGTATAAGATTAAGAATAGATGCTGATTATAGAACAGGAGAAGGATCGACAGTTAGATATATCAGTTTGCCTATAGAGATATATAATAGGGGAAGTGGTTTTCCAACATTGCCTGCAGAATGTTCTCTTGGACCTAACGTGGATTACGAAAATAGAGGGTATGTTGCAATACAAGTATTACTTAATGGATATGATATAACTCAATCTTGCTTCCCTGCAGAAGATACAAGAGAAGTCAATTTAGTATTTGATGATGGTAGTGTAAGAGCAAGTATGGTAGGCATAGTAAAATTAAGAAAGGATGGGAATACATTTACAAGAGGGAGAATAAGTTGTAAAATAAAGGACATAGATTTTGATACTCCCAATCAACAATATACTTTAGATGTTAGAGCATTTTATGATTATTATATAGATAGGTTCTCAACAGTAAGGGTTAGAAGTTTAGAGGATCTTGTCTAAGTAAGAAGTGATAAAGATGAAAAATAGAGTTTATCATCTTATATATCTCTTTATATTACCGCCAATAATATTATCAGGATGCGTTAATTCACCGAATACTTCCTTTTTATCTTCAAGTTCAGGAGATATAGTAAAAGAGTTTAGAGCAATACCACAAGAAGCATATTCTAAGGAAGAAGTTTATCTAAAGATGAATTTAGAGAACTCTAATCAATTTCTGGTAAAGAATATATACATATATGTATATAATTTAGGTAACGACTGGGGAATAAAAGATGTTTGGGGTGAGAAGACATACAATGTAAGTGATTCGCTGTGGTATTTTGATATAGATGCTTCTTTCAGATATAAGGAAAAGATAACTATAGGAGATAGTAATGTTTTACTATATGGAGATGTTTATATAAATAATATAGAGAACATATTTAAAGGAGGACTGCCAGAGCTAAGTATAGACAATGTTGATTTGTTTATAAAAAGAAAAGACATAAGCATCTTCATAGAAGACATACAAAAATTCACAGATATTGCATTCAGAAATAATTATGAAAGAATTGCGGATGTGGATATAAGTAAAGTATTTAAAAAAGCCTCTAAGATGCCACCGGTTTATATAGAATATCTTTTACCACCTCCTCGAAATTTAGGTAGAGGTGAAGAAGTAGAAATATATTGGGTTATTAAACCACCATCAGACATACCTCGAGATAAGATATTAGAAAACGAAGTAAAAGCAAGAGTTTGTTACGAAACAACAAACAAAATATCTGAAGCAATAAGGATTATTAGTAGGGATGAATTTCTATCTCAATCATTAAACATTAATAAAAAACAGATATCTCAAGATCAGGGAAGTATTAAACTTACTTTAGAGTTGAGAGATCCTGTCGTTGTTTCTGATGAAGATACAACAATAAATTTTATTATCACATTAGAGAACCTTGGCAAGGGTACTATAACATCTGAGAGTTGTAAGGATGTTCTTGGTTTTTCAGATACAAGAGATTACGAGGAAGTCAATAAATTTAATATTCGAATAGAGGGTATGCAATGCAACATAGAAGATGAAGATATCTATTTAACCTACAATCAAAAAGCCACAATACCGGTCACATGTTATATAGACACTCAAAAAGGAATACCTAAATATGATAGATATATAGATATACTGGTCTCATATACTTATTATGAAGACTTGTCTACAAAAATAAAAGTTAGAGGAGTTTAAGTATTCCCGGTCTTGGTTCATAACAGGTCCCTTCGGATAATAATTCAACTATTGCTTTTTCGATCTCTTCTTCCTCATAAGGTAAATCCTTTACTATTTGTGTATAATCTATGCCTTCGTCCCTTGAATTCTGTTGCATATATTCCAAAACTGCTTTTTTAACATCTTCTTTTGACCCTGTACTTGGTGTAGGAAATGTCTCCTCTACCATATCTAAGAAAACCAATATTTCTTGTTCATTAAAATTATAATTTGAAGTTATATATTTTATGGCATCCTCTCCTTTATATCCCTTAATCTCCATATCTTCTTTTAATCTTGAAAAAAACTTTGCAGTATTTATGAAATCTATCCTATAAACAAGAAAATATTCTTTCATATCATTAAACACTCTTGTTCTTTCATTTATTATGTGTATCTCATTGTTATAATTACTTATCCTTCCTGAAACTACAACCAAATCTCCTTTATTAAGATTATTTATTTGCAATGCGTCTTTGAAAAATTTAACCATGATAGATTCTGTTCCATCATCAACAATTATAAAACCATACTTTTTATCAGCCGACAAATAAGTATTTGTTATAAATCCAGAAATTTTAACTCTATTAAAAGGTATGTTCTGTTTTGTTTTTCCCCATAATACCTTAAATTCTCCATCTATTATCTCTTTATATATGGCCTCTTTGATTGATTTTATACTTAATATTCTATAAGGTGGTAATGATACCATACGTTATGTTTTATTTAAGAAGATTTAAAATAGTTTTATAAATCAGAATAATTCATGAAGGTAGGTGTTTTGTTTTCTGGCGGTAAAGATTCTACTTTAGCACTACACCTAGCAGAGGAACACGGTTTAAAAGTTAAATGTCTCCTTTCTATAATACCAGAAACGCAGGAAAGTTATATGTTTCACTATCCTAATATAAATTTAGTAGATATTCAAGCACATATAATGGGATTCTCTCTAATCAAAAGAAAAACTAAAGGAAAAAAAGAGAAAGAACTAGAAGATCTAAAAGACTTGTTAACAAAGGCCAAAGAAAAATATTCTGTAGAAGGAATAGTGAGCGGGGCAGTGAAATCTACTTATCAGGCAAGTAGAATACAAAAAATATGTAATGATCTTAATTTGGAAGTGTTCAATCCACTATGGTTAAAAGAAGAAGAGGAAATATTTGAGATGTTGAAACAAAGAAACTTTAGGGTTATAATCTCAGGAATTCATGCTTACCCTCTTGACAAATCATTATTAGGGAAGGATTTTATTAAAATGTACGAAAAATTAAAAGAAATTAAAAAGAGGATAGATATTAGTTTAGTGGGAGAAGGGGGAGAAATAGAAACTTTTGTTTTAGATGCTCCTTTATTCAAGAAAAAAATAGAAATCAAAGAGCATGAAATCGAATATAAAAACCATGCTGGAACATTTGTAATAAAAAAAGTAGAATTGGTGAGTAAATGATTCTCATAATAAAAACCAATAAACATCCTTTACATGATGAAGAATTTGTTAAACCAGTAATAAAGGTGATAGATGACAAAGTAGATGTGGTAGAAATAAAAGAAGAGAACCTAAAAGAAAAAATTAAAAAAGCAGACAAGATAATAATCACAGGAACATCATTAAGAGATAATAGTTATATGAAACACTGGAGAAATACAGAGATAATA
>WAOB01000124.1 GCA_015521505.1 Nanobdellati archaeon
TCATAACATCGAGTCTGCCAATAAGACTTAACTTTTAACATTTTAGTTATACATTTATATGAGCAAATTTTCAGATGCCTTAAGGAAGAGACGTTTTGTAATAACTGGAGAAATAGATCCACCTAAAGAACCTATTGTCGAGGAAATAATTAGTCAGATAGAATCTTTAAAAAACGTTGTAGTTGCTGCAAACGTAACAGATAATCCTGTTGGAATCCCTTTTGTATCAACAATTTCCGTATGCAAGATAATGATTGAAAAAGGTCTTGAACCAATTTATCAAATAACGTGTAGAGATCGGAATAGAATAGCAATACAGAGCGATATTTTAGGATCGTATATGTTAGGTATTAGAAATATTTTAGCATTAACCGGAGATTATCCTCTCGTATATAAGGAAGCGAAACCTGTATTTGATCTGGATTCCGTACAATTAATATATTTACTCAATAGGATGAGAAAGGATAAGATCGACTTCTTCGGTAGAAAATTAAGCGTTGATCTCGATATATTTATAGGAGGAGCGCTGAATCCCAATTCAGAACCATTAGAATTAGAAATTATGAAACTTGAAAAGAAGATAAAAGCTGGAGTGGATTTTATACAAACGCAAGTTGTGTTCGATCGAAATGTTCTGGAAAAATTAAAGGAGAAAACATCTCACCTCGATGTTCCTATTTTAATTGGTGTAACACCGTTGAAATCGGTTAAGATGGCAGAATATTTCCTACAAAACGTTCCTGGTATTAGAATACCAAAGGAATTGATAGATAGATTGAAGAGTTCTAAAAATAAAATTGAAACAGCAATACAGATCGCATCAGAAATAATTAAAGAGGCATATGAATTAAAATTTGCGGGTGTTCATATCATGCCTGTCGGAATGCATGGTTATGTAAAGGAAATGATTAGTAGAGCAGGTATTTGAAAAAATATTAACCGTTATTTTGGTTTTTAATCTTGTTAAATATTACATCCAATCCTTTATTTTCTGAGCTACCGAACATTTGTTCTATATTCTTTATCATTATCTCAATTCTCTGCTTCAAATATTCATCCATTACATATTTTGAATTGATATCCAATATTATGTTTAAATATTTTTCAACAGCGCCTCTAGAAACAGTTAATACAAGATTTCCTCCACATATACATTTACCTAACAGTGGTATTCTCCTATATATCTTATTGCAACTCGTGCATCTAAAGCTTTGAGTTGAAAAGCTTCTAAGGTTTCCTAAAACATCTCTTATAAAATGGGATTCTATCAATCTTTTAGCAACATCTTCTTCATTACATGCTTTTATTTTTGATGCGAGTAATAACTGTTTCTTAACCTTATCTTCCATTTTACTGAGTTTCTTATACATAGTTACGATTGGTCCGTTTGTAATATTTTCACATTCATGTGTATACATTAATCTCCTGAATTGTTCCTCTTTCCCTAATCTTTTAGATACGTTATCTATCAAACTTTCAATATCTGAAGGTTTTGGAAATTCATAGGTTTTTAAATAAAATTCTAATGGATATATTTCACATGTATCTAATTTATGAACCTCATCATCAACCTCTATTGGGTTTATTCTGGTATTTATTACTAGAGGAGCATCCATTCTTCCACCTCTTGTACTTGGTAGGAATTCTTTTGAGAAGTTTAAAAATGCATCTAATAGAAGAATTACCGAATCTTCATCACCATCACAGTTTGATGTCAGGATATCATTTACAAAGAGATTATGATGAGGTTTAGTATTTAATGAGTAAATATATCTGTCATAATATTTTATTACTTCGACATCTTTAACTTTAACGAATTCAATTCCATTGGAATTATATTTTAGCATTGTATCGTTTTTCTTCACATCTAATGATATTTTTCTTATAACTTTACCATCGTTCCATATAATCACAGGATGATCATACGTTGTAACGAGAGTACTTCCATCCGAAAGTATAATCTTAACCAAATGGTTTGGTGCATTCATTTTAATAACCTCATCAATTTCAGCCAACACTATTTTGGAACGTTTTGGATCGTATGAATAAACTTTTATATCTTTTTTAGCCTTCTTTTTTACATACGCATTCTTATCGTAAACTTCATGCTCAAAGAAATTCTCATACAATTCCTGAATCTTTATCTTCATTTTTTTATTCTCTATATTTACAAGAATCTCAGCCTCTCCAGGGAAACAATTCCTTCTTTTAGCAGCATGCCAATATGGATGAGCAAAGCATCCTTGGACTTTTGTGTATCCTATTATTCTACCCACTATTCCACAAGAAGTATGAGGTGCCAATCCTATTACGAGATGTCCTATCAAATCTTCTTTTCTTTTAGCATTATAAAATGGCTCTAAACCATAAACTTTTACAAGGAGTTCATCTACGAATTTAGATACTTTATATAAATATTCCAAACAATCTTCAGAAACAATTATATCCTGAGGCAACAATTCTAATATTTGATTTTCATCACGTAACTCGTTTCCATAAATATCTCTCTCATAACCCAATTCTCTAAGTTTATCTACCGATACATTAATCTCTTTTGGTTTAAAATGCGTAAGTGGTATGTTTGTCATATCATATCTACATGTTCCATCTTTAAATACGTAGAGACCGTATTTACTTCTCAATATACCTTTTTCAAGAATCTCAGGAACTTTATTCTTAGATGTAAGTCCTATTACTCCCTTTATTTCTCCTCCAAAACTACCAACTCTCTTTATTGCTTGGGATAATAACTTCTCTATCTCAATAGCTCTTTTACTATAGTATATTTTATCTATATTACAATTACATTCCGTTCCTTTACATCTTGGACAAATTCCTTCCAGTATTGTTTCCGAACCACATTGCTCACAAATAATGAAATATGTATATCTATTACAATTTTTACAATATCTGTTTACGATTTCCACATAAATTTTCTTCTTTTCAGCTGCTTTTCTAACACTTCTTGTCCTACCGCCGTAGTTTGATAGGGGAAAAAGAACATTAACCGGTGGCTGCATTTTTCTTGCATCAGATTTTTCAGGTCTACCCATTCTAGCACCAATATAAAACAATGCTTTTGGTCTAACTTTAATGAACCTGTTCACGAGTTCCAATGAATCTTTGGCTTTATTATATTCTTTTTCAAATCTTGATAGGTTGAAATCCCATATACCCAAAGCATATAATAGAGGAAGATAATCCTCGATTATTATCTCGTTATCTTTTACAATATGTGGAACCAATAAATCTTCAAGAATTCTCTTCTCCTTTTTAGATAGTTTAACGTGAAGTTTTCCATTTATTATCTTACCACTAACTAAATATCGTGCTAATAACTTTAAATCTTCCTTTTTAACCTCGTTGTAATTGTAAGTATATCTAGGATGAAGAGGGATATTCAACATCAAAGATATCTCAACCGCTTCTTTGGAAGATGGTATGTTTCTTAAGTTTAGATATTTTTCATATTTGGCATAAATTTCTTTAGATTGCTTCTTCAAAGCTTCTCGAAGCTCTTGTACCCAAAATTCTTCAACATAACCAGTAGGCAATAAAATATGATTGTTTTGAATAAACTCACCTACAGCTATTAATATATCTCCAAGGAAAAGTATTTCATCGACATCGTTCTTTATTTTATCGGCATCCTTTTCTACTCTTATTACGGAACCATCCTTTAATCTAACAACCGGTGGTTCAATAGTATCACATACAGTTACAACTCCTGCTTTTCCCGGACGTTCTAATTTTATTTGAGTTCCTAATGCTATAAATCCATCGAGTAATATAAGGGTTGAAGGATGTAAAGCAACAGCAGCTAATCCAGATGTTCTAGTTCTACCATACCTAAGTCTAAAACCACCTTTTCTCGATGGATGACATAACACTGGCCTTCCAGCAACAATTTCTTTCAAATATTTATCATCCGGTAGGATTTCGATCTCTTTTTCTTCTTCAACTTCTTCCTTAACTAAATTTTTAAGCCATTCCCATCCATCAAGTTTAAACTTTTCAACGAATTTTATAAGCTTCTTAGCCTTTTGTAAGATACCTTCAGCTATAACTAATAGTGCTCCTCCTCTTATTTTATTCGTTTCAATTCGATCTAAATCTCTGTAACCGGAGACTTCAACATCTTCCGTAGCTTCACCAGTTATTTCTACTGGAATATTTTTTATAACTGTCCTTATTTCATCAGCATCAGGTTTATATTGCAATCTACCAACTTCCTGAAAATAAATTTCAAATTCCTCAACAAACCTTTCTATTTCCTCTTCAGTTGGTTTATAACGATCGAGACCAATTTCTCGTCTTAATATGTCAGCGAATAGTACACTTAACGCCTGCGCTGTCCCACCAGCTGATCTTATTGGACCAGCATAGTATACTGCCAAATATTTAGTTCCATCAAAATTTTTCTTTATTTTAACCTTAACTATTCCTTCTATAGGAGCAGAGACAACACCTTCCGTCACTATTGCTAACGCAACTCTTAAAGCCTTGTCGAGTTTTTCCTCGAGATTATCTCCGTTATATTTGTTTAAAATTTCCTTTGCAACTTCCATTGCAAGTTCTATTCTTGAGAGATTTTTCAATTCTTTTTCTTTAATTATTTTTGCAACACCTTTAATATTTAACAAACCTTCAACTCTTGATGCTAGATCTCTAGCTATAGAAATATCAACATCTAAACTTGCATCAAATCCTAATTTTCTTGCTCTACTTGCAAGTTCGTAGCATCTGTTTATATAATCTTCCAATTGTTTGAAATAAGAATTAATTTCCATAAATATTTAGTTTAACTTAAAATACATTATAAACATATGATATTTTTGATGAGATTGCTCTCAAATTAAAGGTAAAGCTTGAGGTTTTTGGTATTTGAAATTTTTGCTATGTTAAATTATTTCACTTTGAAAGTAAATTAATTATATAATAGCAACAATGACTAAATTTGATTCGATTTTTGATGTATATATAGGCTTAAATATTCTTTCATTACTATATCCCAAGTTTTCCAAAACATATACATTTTTTCCAAAATCTTTAGCAACTCTTATTAAAGATCTTAAATCAATTCTTTTTGATCCAAGAATTAATACTTTTCTATTAAGCTTCAGTGCGGAAATTATCTCATCTATACTTTTAATTCTCGAATGAAAATCAAAGACTATTGTTTCACATAAATCAATCTTTAATCTAGCCAATGCTAGTTGTACTGATGATACGCCAGGTATTATTTCAACTTCATATTCAGAATACATGGAACCCAATCCAGAGACCATTGGATCTCCAGTGGATAATATTATCGAATCCTTACTTAAATCTTCTGGATTGAAATTTTTAAAATCCTTTATAACATGAATGTTTCCTTTTATATAATGTTTAGCAAGATCAATAGCTCTTTTACTTCCATAAACATTTTTAGCTTTAGTTATTAGATTTTTGGCTATCTCCGTTATATATCCGGGAGCAGGTCCAACACCTATAATTTTTACCATAATTATTTAACGTTGAGGTAATACTGGAATTTACCACTCAATTCCTCTAAGCCTACTTCGTCACCGATTCGGCTTGAGGATTTTGCCATCAACATCTCCCAATTAACTCTTGCTTTGAAAAATATGGCTTTCCTTAGCGACATTTTGTAATGTACAAAACATGGAGATTCTTCCTTTATTATTACGATAACAACTTACCAGTAATAATTAATCTCTTTTCCAAAGAATATTCTATTGTTTAAACATCTTGGGAATATTGTTTCAGATGAAGAATAACCGTATGTTTAACGTTAAACATTCTTTGGAATGTATGTTATATGCTTTAAGTTTAGGACCTGGAGATCCTGAACTTATAACATTAAAAGCTTTGAGAATTATTAAAAGTGTTGATAAAATATATGTTCCTGGAAGATATGCTTATAATATAGTCAAAAGATATAGGAAACCAACACTACTAGAAGTACCAATGGGAAAAGGTAAAGATTTTATGATGAAAGTTGCAGATAAAATTATTTCAGAAGCAAAATCTCATGATATAGCATTTGCAACCATTGGTGATATTCATTTTTTTTCCACGTTTAAATTATTGTTTGAGAAAGCTATAGAATCTGGAATTAAAGTTGAAACAATACCTGGTGTTGCAAGCTTTTCCTCAATATTTTCTAGACTTAAGATTTTTGTATCAAAGCCTTTTAAAGTTGTTACACAAGATAACTTTAACGATGAAATCATAATCGTACTTAAAGTAACAAGACCAAGAAATTTAGCAGAGAAATTAAAAGACTTTGGATATAAAAAATTCTTACTCGTCGAAAAAGCATTCATGGAAAATGAGAGAATAACCGAGAATCTACCAGATAAAAGTGATTACTTTTCAATATTGGTTGGGATGAAGTGATGAGGATATGTATCATATGTTTTAAAGATGAACTATCTAAAGC
>WAOB01000125.1 GCA_015521505.1 Nanobdellati archaeon
AGGTATGTGTGAGAAATCTAAGCGAAAAGATAAGAAGGATCCAGTAATATATAAATTATACTGGATAATTTTGGATTCATTACTTAGGGAGAAGTTTTTTAGAATAATACGCGTTCCAAAAGGAAAAACATTGGATTCATCTATTTGTTTGTATCTTTTAACTAAGGAAAAAATAAAGGATATTGCATTATTAACCTCGGATAAGGGTGCATATGAAATATGGAAAAGTATAATAGAATCATATGTTGATCCTAAAAGAAGAAATGTTAATTCTTATTTTCTAAAAGAAAATTCAGGAGTATTACCTAAGAGTATTTCAGAAGAATTCCATTATGGTGATATTCTTGGATATTTGTTGTACTTAGAAGTATGTTTTATAATTTTCTTATCTTTATATTATGCATATAAATCAAAAACAAAGTTTAAAGTATATCTTGAATCTAATAATTTCGTTGCAAAGATTCATGAATATAATTGGTTTAAAGATTTGGAGAAATTTATAAAAACAAAATTTTAAAATTATATATTTATTATTTAAAATGTCTATAACATAATGATAATAAAAGATATAATGTCATTAGAAAATCCAACCCCTCTATGAGATATTTAAAAATAAATTGCAACGCTAAACTTCCACGAAACTTCTAAGCAAAAGTTAACGATTCCTCATTCTTTGATACAAATTCCTTTTTTTAATTATGACATTTGATAATTTAAGAGAATATCTAAATATTCTGGAAGAGAAAGGTTGGCTTAAAAGAATAAGAGTAAACGTATCATCTATATACGAGATTGCAGAAATAACCAATAGGATATGCAAATCATCAGGCGAAGCATTGCTCTTCGAAAATGTAGATAGATATGATATTCCTGTTGTAACGAATTTATTCGGTAGTATGGAAAGAATAAAACTTGCTCTTGGATATGATCGTTTAGAAAAATTGGGTGAAGATTTTTTATCTTTATCAAAATTTAGATTGGATAATATATTGAAGAAATTATCATCAATAAAAGATATAAAAAGATATATGAATTCTTATCCAAAGGTTGTTAAAAAAGCAGTATGTAAGGAAAAAATAATTTATGACGTTGATTTGAATAGATATCCTATATTGAAATTATGGCCAAAAGATGCTGGAAGATTTATAACATTTCCTATAGTAATAACTAAAGATCCTGAGAATGATAAAATAAATTTAGGTACCTATAGAATGCAAGTTATAGATAAGGATAAGACTTTAATACATTGGCATGTTCATAAGCATGGCTATAAAAATTACTTAAAAAATTTAAGAGAAAAGAAAAAGATGGAAGTCGCTGTAGTAATAGGATGTGATCCAGTTACAATGCTATGCTCAGTATTTCCAATACCTGAAAATATTGACGATTATTTCTTTATAGGATTTATAAGAAAAAAACCGTTAAAAATTGTTAAGTGCGAAACGTTAGATTTATATGTACCAGCAAATTCTGAAATTGTGTTAGAGGGTTATGTTACAGATGAAGTTAGATTGGAAGGCCCTTTCGGTGATCATACGGGATATTATTCTCAGGAAGGATATTATCCTGTATTTGAAATTGAATGTATAACACAAAGAGAAAATCCAATATACGTTGCATCTGTTACTGGTAAACCACCGATGGAAGATGCTTACATAGGTAAAGCTGTGGAAAGAATCTTCTTACCGTTTATAAAATTTTTAATACCAGAAATTGTTGATATCAACATTCCAATAGAAGGTCTCTTTCATAACATTCTTATAGTATCAATTAAAAAACAATATCCTGGACATGCAAAGAAGGTGATGTTTTCTCTATGGGGTCTTGAATATTTGCATCTAACAAAGATAATAATAGTTGTTGATCACGACGTTAACGTTCATAACTGGTTTGATGTCTGGTATGCGATATCAACAAGAGTTGATCCAGCTAGAGATGTTGTTATAATAAAGAATACACCAACCGACACTTTGGATCATGCAGCTTCGAATCTAAATCTTGGATCAAAAATGGGAATAGATGCTACGAGAAAGTTTAAAGAAGAAATTGGTAGAGATTTTCCAGAAGAAGTTGAAGCATCTGAAGAGATAAAGCGTTTGGTATCAAAAAAATGGTACGAATATTTCCATTAATATTGTATTATTTGAGTTTATTCGCCTCTTATTATTTCACATATACCAATATCTATGCTCTCGATCTTTATATCTTCTATAGACTTAAGATTTAATATTTCAGCCGTTCTTTCTAATCCAAGTTTAACTCGTCTACTCAATATTAATACATAAGCATCTAATTTCTTTATCCCAAGTTTATATGCAGCTAATGCTCTATGATGACCATCAACCAAAAGATATCTATCGTTGAGTTTGATCACAACTATTGGTTCCGCTAATCCTTTTTCTATCTCATACATTCTACCTTTTAACTCATCCAAATAAACGTGATCCTGTGTTGGTATTAATTTATTAACCGGAACTTTGTCTGTAATTATTTTCACATCAACACCATGTAACTTTTTTATTGTTTCAGCAATTTTTTTAACTTTATCTGGAGTAACTCTTTCTATCTGAGACCTTACAATATCGGTATATGTTATTATACCAACAACGTTTTTAGTATTTCTATCAATTACGGGTAATTTAGATACTCCAAGTCTAAACATAACTCTTGCAGCATCTAATAAATCAACATCAGGATAAGTAACAACAACGTCTTTTGTCATTATATCTTTAACTTTGTTTTCAGGTTTTGCTTTAATAATATCTTTAGATGTTATAATTCCAACGAGTTTTCCATTTTTTAATACTGGAAAGCTACTATGACCAGTTTTCTCTATTAATTCTATTACTTCTTTTACAGTATTTTCGGGGGATACTGTAACGATATTTTTTGTCATATAATCTTTAACTTTCATACTTTTTCAATTATTCTTTTTTTAGAAAAAAAAGATTTAACCTCATATATCCTTACCATGCCTTTATCTTCAAGTTCTCTCAAGTATTGTTGTAGTTCATTCTTTTTTAATTTTAACATCTTCATCAACTCTCTATCTGTTACACGTTTCCTTTCGTTTAATATCTCCAAAATCTTAAGTGATGTGTAAGATAACTCTTCAGATGCTTTCCCAGATGTCTCCTTTACAACTAGTGAATCCAATTTGCTTTCAATATTTTTTAACACGGTTAAAATATTAGAATATAAAGAAACTAATTCTGATAACTTTTCGACTAATGCTTTTGTATATTCTTCAATAGATTTCATTGTCATATCTTCTGCAGGTTGATTCTGAATAAGTTCCAACAATCTCTCAATGTTCTCATTAAGTTTCTCCATGGAATGGAGAATATGCTCTGGTATAATAAGAAGTTCCTTTTCTTTCCTCTCTTCTTCCTTTTCATTTTCATATCTTTCTTTCATTTCAACTTCATCATCTCTCTCAATTTATTACCAACTTTCTCAATAAGATGTTCTTTTTCTATACTTCTTAAACTATTTAGTACAGGCATATTGGATTTATATTCCAATACCCACTCTCTTGCAAATTTACCACTTCGTATCTCTTCAAGAATTTTTTTCATTTCCTTTTTTACGGAATCGTTTATAATCCTTTTTCCTCTTGTTCTTCCACCGTATTCTGCAGTATTGCTTACATTTTTCCACATTCCTTCAATTCCATATTTATATATTAAATCAACTATTAACTTAAGTTCGTGAAGACATTCGAAGTATGCAATTTCCGGTTGATATCCGGCTTCAACCAATGTATCGAAAGCTGCTTTTATCAGTTCCGTAACTCCACCGCATAATACAACTTGCTCACCAAACAAATCCGTTTCCGTTTCCTCAGCAAATGTTGTCTCTATAATTCCAGCTCTTCCTGCCCCTATTGCTTTAGCCAAAGCTAAAACCCTCTCCTTCGCTTTTCCTGTATAATCTTGTTCTATAGCTATTAACGCAGGTACACCAAAACCTTGTTTGTATAACTCTCTAACCATTAGTCCCGGTCCTTTAGGTGCAACCATTATAACATCAACAAAGTCCGGAGGAACTATTTGTTTAAATCTTATGTTAAATCCATGTGAAAAGCATAACGCCATTCCTTCTCTTAAATTTTTTCCGATATATTTCTCGTAAACTTCTGGTTGTACTTGATCTGGTATAAGTATGTGAACGATTGTTGCTCGTTTAACTGCTTCATCAATTTTGTAAACACGGAATCCTTCTTCTTTTGCTTTTTTCCAAGATTTTCCGCCTTCTCTTAAACCTAGTATAACGTTAAGACCTGAATCTCTCATGTTTAATGCCTGAGCTCTACCTTGAGAACCATATCCTATTATTGCGATAGTTTCGTTCTTTAATATATTTAAATCTATATCTTTATCATAATAAATCCTTGTCATGTATTATATTGTGTTAAATAACATATTTATAAATTATAATCGATAATCGAAAATGATCATTAATAGTAATCATTAATTTAACAGTTAAGCAAATAAGTAACTCGTAAGTATCTTTATTATCGTTCGAAATTAGAAGTAGCGTAATTTAATCTAATAGAATAAAGTATCAACATAATAATTATAAGAGGAGTTATTCACTTACCATATCTTCTTTCTCTCATTTGATAAACTCTTATTGCTCTTAATAAATCAATCTTCCTAAATTCAGGCCAATAAGCTTCACAAAAATAAAATTCGGAATATGCAGAGTGCCATAACAAAAAGTTTGAAAGTCTTTCCTCACCAGAAGTTCTTATTATCATATCGGGATCTGGTATATCGTTTATGTAAAGATATTTTCGAAACATGTTTTCATCAATATCCTTTAAGCTTATCTTTCCATTCTTAAAATCAACACATAATCTTCTTATAGCTTCAAGTATTTCTTCCCTACCAGAATAACATACAGCTATATTTAACCTATAGT
>WAOB01000126.1 GCA_015521505.1 Nanobdellati archaeon
AATCTTCTTTCTTCTTCATTATTCTCCATTTTAAAACATAATAAGGAAGAGCACCAGACAATATTAAAAGAAGAGATATATCATCAATTATAATATCTCTTGCGAGGATACTCTGTATCAATATTTTTACAAAACCAATTGAAATCAAACCATAAGTTATGTAAAGAATGTTTTTCATAGTTTTATTTTGATAGAATAAGATGCATTCCTATGATTATAAAAACTATTCCTAAAATTAACTTAACCGTAACCTTTTCTCCAAGTAATATTATCGAAAAAATTGCAGCAAAAAATGGATACAAAGAAGTTATCGGTATAACTCTAGATACAGGTGCAAATTTCAGTGCAAAATAGTATATGATTCCAGCCACTCCTCCTGCTAGAAGACCTGCAAAAAATAAATAGATTACAGCACCTTTTTCTACATATACTTGTTTTGTCTTTAACATGTATAAGAAAATTATTAACATAAAAGTAAACGACCCTACACTTCTTATAAAATTTCCAATAAAAGGATGCACGTTTATAATTCCTAGCTTATCAAGTATTGGAACAAAACCCCAAATAATAGCTACCAATATTGCTAAAATCTCACCTTTCATTCCATTACACCTTTCAATTTTGCAACCAATTGTACGTCTTTATCTCCTCTTCCAGATAAATTTATTACAATTATATCGTTCTTGTCAAATTTTTCATAATTCTTTAACAACCACGCAACCGCATGTGCAGATTCGAGAGCAGGAATTATACCTTCCATTTTTGACAAATATTCAAATGCATAAAGAGCTTCCTCATCCTTCACATTATAATATTTTGCTCTACCAATTTCTCTAAGTAACGCATGCTCTGGACCTATTGCTGGATAATCTAAACCAGCTGCTATGGAATGCGTATCCAATATCTGTCCATATTCATCCTGAAGAACATATGTATATGTTCCATGAAGAACTCCTTCCCTACCTGTAGCAAATCTAGCTGCATGTTCTCCAGTTTCAATACCTTTTCCTCCAGCTTCAACTCCTATTAATTCAACATCCTCATCATCTAAGAATGGATAAAAGATTCCTATAGCATTACTTCCACCACCTACACAGGCGATGATTGCATCGGGTAATCTTCTCTCAAACTTTAAGATTTGCTCTTTTGTTTCTTTTCCTATTATGCTCTGAAAATCTCTTATCATCATTGGATAGGGATGTGGTCCTAATACTGAACCAAGTAAGTAATGAGTTGTCTTTAAGTTTGTTATCCAATCCCTTATTGCTTCATTTATCGCATCCTTTAACGTTTGGCTTCCTGAATATACCTTTGTAACTTTAGCACCTAAAAGTTCCATTCTAAAAACGTTTAGTCTCTGTCTCTCATAATCTTTTATACCCATATATATCTGACATTCCATTCCAAACAATGCTGCGGCAGTTGCAGTTGCAACACCATGTTGTCCTGCTCCAGTTTCGGCAACGATTCTACGTTTTCCCATTTTTTTAGCAAGTAATGCTTGACCTATTGTGTTGTTTAACTTATGAGCACCTGTATGAAGTAAATCCTCACGTTTTAAATATATTTTTAAACCTAAATCTTTACTCATGTTTTCACAATAAGTTAATGGTGTAGGTCTACCAGCATAATGTTTTAAATAATAATCTAACTCCTTTTTAAATTTTGGATCATCCTTAAATTTTAAATATGCTTTCTCCAACTCTTCTACAGCAGGTATGAGAATCTCCGGTATAAATTTTCCTCCGAATTTACCAAACTTTCCGGATTTATCTGGATATTTTCCGATTAACATAATAAAGGAATAAAAACTTTAACGTTAAGCTTTTTCATATTAATATGCGAAAGTTTAAAATCGCTTATCTAAGATTTTTAAAAACTGGTAAAGTCAGGATAAGATTAGATGAGAAAGATTTTGAGTTCGTTAAAAAAATGTACCTTGAAGCGATAGACTTTCTTAAAAATTACAGAGAGGTTCCAGACGAAACTCTAATGAAATATAACAGAATAGAAAACAACGTATT
>WAOB01000127.1 GCA_015521505.1 Nanobdellati archaeon
CAAAAACTTTAATTGAGAAGTTAAATGCCACTGGTTTCAACATATTAAACAATAATGGAGAATCAGCAGGTCAAGTTGTTAAACACATACATATCCATATCTTACCAAGATATGGAGAGAAAGGACATGCCATGGAAAGTGCATTTCCTGTAGATGAAGAGGAGAAGAACAATTTAGAGAAGACTTACAACATCTTAAAAAATATAACTCCTTTAGCCATAGCTCATAAAAAAGAGAAAAAATCCGAAGGAAAAAAACAAGAAAAAAAACCTGATGAAGATTATGAAGGAGTAATATTTGACATGGTAGATAGATTGCCTGATTATTAGAGGAGTGATAAGTATGGCAATAAGTAAATACGAGTTAGGATTTATATTTCTCGTAACATTAGTTATCTTTATAATGTTTGTTGGATGGCACTATTATGGTTATGAAAAGAAAACCAAATATCAAGAAAAGATATATAAAGAATTATGGAAAAAATATTATGGAAAAAAAGATAAGAAATCTAAGAAACCTTAATAACTGAAATCATGCCTTCTTGAGCATGTTCTAAAATATGGCAGTGGAAAAGCCACAATCCTTTGCCTTCTGCTTTAAATATTGTCCTTAATTTCCCATTTGGTGGAATAACAACAGTGTCCTTAAATGAATAAATACCATCTCCATCCAATACTAACATTCTTTGACCGTGTAGATGCATAGGATGAGGTACGGAGTTTAGATTTCTCATCTCAAGAATATAATATCTTCCTTCATCCACAGGTATGAAGAGAGTATCATCAGGATATACTCTGCCATTAATACTCCACTTCATTTCCATCATGCCCTGCATTTCAGCATATAAATCAATATTTATTATTTCTGCATTATCTACATTTGCAATTAAATCTTGGAAATCTTGTTCATTTTCATAGACATACTGATTTTTATTTTTACTATATGAATCTACTTTATCTACTGAAGAAGATTTATTAGCAATTAAATTAGATATGGATATATACCCTTGATTTGAATAATAAATAAAACTATAATTACCTTCGTCAGGTAAATAAACCAAAACATCATATCTTTGTCCCGGAGCTACTTCTAAAAGAGTTGTTTCATAAGGTTTGTTGCTAAAACTTATATCCTCTCCAATAACTAAGAAAGGTATCTTTTTGTTTGTCTCTCTATTTATTAGAGAAATATAAAATGTTCTTGCATTAGCTATGTTGATAAATCTTAATCTAACAACTTCTCCTTCCTTTGCATAATATGTAGGATTAACTTTTCCATTGACTAAAAGAACATTTCCATATCTCCCCATCATGGTGGTGTGCATGGTCTTATAAAAATCAGCAACTTGATTATTATTTTCAAGCAATATGTCATCTAAAATCATAAGAATGTCTCTATCATATTCATAAGGATCATTATCATAATCTACAACAATACCTCCATATAATCCCCTCTCTATTTGTTCTGGTGTATTATAGTGAGGATGATATATGTAGATGCCACCATCTAAAACCTTAAATTGGTAATTAAATGTGCCATTAGGAGGGATTGGTTTTTGTGTTATATCTGGTACACCATCCATTTGATTAGGCACTCTCATACCATGCCAATGTATGGTCGTATTGACATCTAACTCATTTTTTATAGTTACATTAATTACATCTCCCTTCCGCGCTCTTATAATAGGTCCTGGAAATGTGTCATTATATGTCCACAGCAATGTAGGATTTCCCTCAACCAGATTAATATAAGTTTTCTTAGCAACAAAATAGAGGTTTAGAACTTTTGAATTGTTCCTTTCAATTTTCTCTAAGTAGAAATTCTCATCTCTTTGAGGAGTAAACACTTCCTTTAACATATATGATTCTTTTACATCATCATAAATTCTATTCTCCTTATTAAAATAATACTCAAATCCTACTATTAAAAAAAGAGTAATAAAAACTAAACCTATAATAAAAAACACATTACTTTGTTTCTCCATTAATCAAAACCTCCGTCCAAAACTTTTTCTAAACTGCCTCCTTTGTTGTGGTTTCTTAAAGGATGGAGGTCTTACAAATAAGTAAACCTTTTCCTCTCCTCTAATCTCCTCCAACACTCTCTTAATAATAAGTTTTTTTGGATCTGTTATGTTTGGCACTCTTGATTTAATATCATCAAAACTTTCAAAGGGCTTCTTTTTTCTCTCCTCTAAAATATTCCACAACATCTTTTTACCCATTCCAGGAAGCAAATCCAGCTGATGCTCTCTAATGTTGATACTCTCTGCAGTGTTAAAGAAATCCACAAATCTCTTCTCGTTCTCCAAAACAATCATCTCAACTGCCTTCTCCAACTCTGTTTGAGCAGTTCCAGTAAGATTTCTATAACTAAGCCTTCTTAGAATACTCTCTACCTTGTCTCTCTCGCCCTTTCCTATATAAACCTTCTCTCCTATACTAAAAGCAACACCTTCTTTGGGTTTTAACTCCAATAGAGTAAAAGTATTTGTAGTTACTGCCTGAGCCACAGGCATGGTGTGTTTACTCCTAGCATATCCTTTTGGTAAATAATCTAAAATTATAGCATACTCATCCTCATTATAATTTCCTTCTTTTTTCCTTAAATCCACTATACCTATAGAAGATTGCATAGAAACCACCTCTAAGATCATTACCCTAAGATTATTTTATCAATTTAGATACTTCATCAAGAATGAATTTTATATCTTCATCTGATGGTTTATTCCTCTCTTTTGCAAAAATAGCCATAACTTGCTCTTCATATTCTGGCAATACATTCAATATCATTGCAACAAGGTGTTCTGAAAATTTCTCAGAAAGAGATTTTTTCACTTCCTCGTATGTTTTCTCATCTAAATCATAAACCTTATTAAGAAAATCCTTAGTAATTTTCTGCTCAAATGTAAGATCCTCATCAGAAATATCTTTGAAATATTTGCGAGAATCATAAGCCGTGATTATCTTTTCACTTAAAATATTCATAAATATCACCACACACTATATTTACCTAAACCTTTTTTAAATGTGTAGGCATAACGATCTGCAACTTTTCCTTATTGCCATCCTTAAACTTCACAATATATGCCCTCCCTCTTCTACCAACAATTTCTGCAACTTTCCCATGGAACCTTCTAAAAGGCATCCCTTTGTGGTATGATGAATTAATAACTATCGCTACCTTCTCACCTACATTAAATTCTTTTATAATATCATTAACTTTTAACTTTCCCTCACTTTGCAAAAGTTTCCTTGTATCTCTCCTCAAACCTTTTGATCTTCTCATAATTACACCTTAACAACCACACACATGTATACATGTATCATTCATTATTTATTACATAAATTTTAAAAATGTTTACTACTCTTATTCCTCTGCACGAGGAGCCAACACATAATACATCCACAAATCATCACTATCTTTAAAATCAAACCTCGCTGGAGCATCTTGGTTTATGCTTATCCTAACAGTAGGAGAAACTTTCCTTGCCTTAGAAATCTTTTTCAAGTAATCAACAGAATATCTAGCCTTAACAGATTCATCTACTTCTATATCCACAACCCCTTCGCTTTCCTTAGTGAATTTGGCTTCCATACTTGTTAACTCGCTTTCAGAGGTTATGGAAAATACTTCATTTTCTTTATCAAAAGAAAAAATTACTTCATCACTTATACCTGAGGCATCTTCAATTGCTTCCACAAAAGTATTGGATAATATCTCAGCAGTGCCTTTAAATTCTAAGTTCAATTCAGGTATCTCCTGCAACTCGCTCTCTAAAATAGGTAATGAGAATCTTTTCTCACTTTTACCTTTGATCAAAACATTTAGTCTATTCAGATTACTACTCTCAACTATAAAACTTACTTTATCAGAGGACTTGGTCTTTTTTAATGCTTGTCTTAAAAGATCTATATTCAATGTCAAATACATTTTATTTTGTATATCATATTTTTCAAAATTTTCTTTTCCATAAAATAGTTCTACTAAAGTAACCATAGTAGGATCTGTTGCTTTAAAATGAATGCCATCCTCATCAACAACAAATGTTCCTTCACTTAATAAAGAATGTAAAGCATCAAGTATCTCTTTAAAAGTACCTACACTAATAAATTCTAAGTTCATCATCTAATATCACCTCTGCATATACCACAACAAAAAGATAAGATTTTATTATTTTGCTAATCTTTAAAAATTTTTACAAGGCATAAATAAATCTCGCAGACTACTATCTCACCAACTCAATCCTTCATAATATCTAGCGTGCTCACCTCTAATAACTCTCCTTCCATCAAACACAATCTTGTCTTTATAAAGCTCCTCGTTTTTATACATCTCCCACTCTGTTGCTATAACCACTATATCTGCCCTGCTTAAAGCATCTTGCAAATCATAAATATACTCTACTTTATCATGTGAAAGTTCTTTCTTAGCATTGTCTATTGCTATAGGATCATGAGCATAAACCTTCTCTGCTTTTTCATCAATAAGTTTTTTGATTAACTTTAATGCTCTACTCTCCCTTATATCGTCGGTATCTGGTTTAAAGGATAATCCTAAAACCACTATTTCTTTCCCTTTTAAACTTCCTACAACAGATTTCATAATATTGATAAGTTCACCTATCTGTGTTTCATTTATTTCCAAAACCTCTTCCCACAAAGTATTTCTCACATTCAAACTCTTTGTAAAATAAGATAATGCTTTCACATCTTTTGGAAAACAACTACCTCCAAATCCCAAACCTGCATTAAGGAAATCTCTTCCTATTCTCTTATCCATTCCAACAGCATCCATTACCTCATAAACATCTATCCCTAACCTTTTAGCCAACCTTCCAATAAGATTAGAATAAGAAATTTTCATAGACAAGAAAGCGTTGCTTGAATATTTAACCAATTCAGCACTTCTTATAGGCATAATTAATATTCTATCCTCAGAAACAAAATCTTTATAGAGACTAAGCAGTTTCTCCTTTGCATATTCGTCTTCTACTCCTATAACTACCCTGTCAGGATTTAAAACATCTTCCATGGCTCTTCCTTCTCTCAAGAATTCAGGATTCATAGCAAAATATATATTATCGTTTTTAGAGACTTGTTTTATAATCTCTTTCACAACATTTTCTGTAATGCCAGGTAATACTGTGGACTTGACCACCACTATGTGTTTATCCTTGTCCTTTAATGCTTCTCCTATAGATCTAGATACGTTCTCTATAAATCTTAAATCAATACTTCCATCATCCTTAGTAGGAGTAGGAACCGCTATGAAAGTAATCTCTGTACTTTTTATTGCCTCCTCATAAGATAAAGTCGCTCTTACCAATCCTTTAGAATGAACTTCTCTTAATGCTTCTTCCAATCCTGGTTCGTAAATAGGCGATGTTGCTCTGTTAATCATATCTACTTTCCTCTTATCAACATCAACAAACCAAACCTTGTGGTTTTTCAAAGCAAAACCCACACCAGT
Organism: Nanobdellati archaeon; assembly: GCA_015521505.1. Lineage (GTDB taxonomy): Archaea > EX4484-52 > EX4484-52 > EX4484-52 > JAADEF01 > WAOB01. The sequence continues at coordinate 5,473 of WAOB01000127.1, forward strand.
GGTTAAACCAACATAACCTGAACCAATTATACTTATTCTCATCAAACCACCAATCACTCACTAAAAACATCTTCAAATTCAAGATCCCACATTCGTTTAGATAATTTACCATCATACATGAACTTTTCAACTTTTCTCCTCGCTTTATCTTTATTTTTTTGATGCTCCTCCAAGAACTCCCAAATCTTATCAATAAGATATTGTTTTAATTCTCCTGTTAAAAGATCTCCTTTCTTGTATTTTTCCCTCAACTCCTCGAGTTTTTTATCATCCTCTTCAAAGAACATATACAACCATTGATAGCTTACATCCACATCAGGATTCCCTCCTAGTTTTCTATGCATCTCTACTGTTGGCTGACCTCCAGAAAAAGCATATTTCATAACTTTCCTCTTTATAGTTTCATAATCCTCATTCAAAAATATGGCTGTTTCTGGTTTTGAGGAACTCATCTTGTCTCTTAAACCTGTCAAAGGAGGCAAGAATATGCTGTGGATGGCTGCTGCCTTATAATAACCAAACCTTTCAGCAATATCTCGCTGTATTCTCCAATAAGGGTCTTGATCAATTGCTGCAGGTATTAAACATCTTTTCTTTTCAAAAAATGTAGGAACTATTTGTAATGAAGGATAAAATATCAAACCGATGTTTGTAATATTGTTAAAACCAAAAACTGCTTTTGCAAGAGAGAAATTAATATGCTTGCTAACTTTTAAAGCAAGAGGATAGAGATGCTTTATATACTCGCTATCTTTAAATATAAAGGTTTTGTCTGGATTAAAACCCACGGCCACTATGTCTAAAATGTTATCATAAGCATATTCTTGAATTTGATTCCATTTAGCATCCCTTTTATAAACATACTTTTCATCATCTGTAATCTCAATATACACATTAACACCAAATACATCTTGAAGCCATTTTGTAAAAACAAAAGGAATTATATGTCCAATATGCATCCTACCAGACGGACCTCTACCAGTATAAAGAAAGAAGCCCTTACTAGAAAAACAATCATCCAGAACCTTATCCAAATCTCTGTGAGAGAAGAAAACATTCCTTCTTAAAAGAACATGATCTTCCCCTGCTAAATCAACAAATTTTTTTTTAAGATCTTCTGTCAAAGGCTGAGTGCCAAATTCTTTTATAAGTTTCTCATAATCTACACTTCCTTCAACTTCCCAAGGAGTCACCCTAAAAGAATTCATAACAAACTTTCAAAAAAGTAAATTTTAAAAAATATCTAACATAAGGAGATCAATCATTATCACAATTAAAGAGTAGTGATAATAAAAAATATATATCTTATATGTCTATATGTTAATATATCGAGATATTGACATCACAATATCACGATATAAAGATATTTAAAGATATCGCCATAAAACGATATTAATATATATGAGTTCGTTTAAATATACATATTATAATTCCTTTTTTTAAGTTAAATGGTGTGGAGGGGTAAATTATGGATTGGGATATCAAAATACATAATGTGGTGGCTTCTTTGAACATCCAGAACAACATACCTCTTGTGAGGATTGCAAATAAACTTGAAGGTGTTGAATATGAACCCGATCAATTTCCAGGATTGGTGTTGAGATTAAACCAACCAAAATCTGCTGCTCTGATGTTCAGCAATGGTAAAGTGATAAGCACAGGGACCAAATCCGTTAAACAGGCAAATGATGCTATAGAAAGTTTGCTTAATATATTTAAAGAACTTTCCATACCTTATAACAATACAAGGCACAACATAGATAATGTTGTTGCCTCAACACATGCAGGGAAAGAATTAAATCTAACAAAAATTGCACTTTCTTTGGAAGAGACAGAGTATGAACCAGAGCAGTTCCCTGGATTGGTATATAGGCAGTATGAAACAGGAGTTGTTTTCTTGTTGTTTAGAACAGGTAAGATAGTGTGTACAGGTGCTAAATCAGAAGAGCAAATATATGAAAGTTTTAAATTGCTTTATGAAAAACTAAAAAGTATTAACGAGATTTAATTTTTTCTTTAATTATTTCCATAATTTTCTTCCTATCGTTCACTTCCAAAATCACTCTCCTCCAAAAACCGCCTTTTTTCTCTAACACTAAAAGGTTTTTGCGATGTAGTAAAAAATATAATGTTCTATTCCAAAAATGCATCCTTAATCCATAACCAACATACCATGGAACAGAAGGCATGGTCTCTATAGAAACTATGTCATTGAAAGATATATTGTAAGTAAAAAATAAGAATCTAATCTCTATCTTATTAGAGTATATCATCAACTTCATATAAGGAATAATCAAAAATTTGTATGTTTCCTCATAGAGTGGTTTCTCCCTCTTTTCTTCAAGATAAGGAAGAATAGGAACAAGCATGGTCATCTCCCAAACTCTCTATCAACTATTTCAGCAACCTTTCTTATCCTCTTCAACAACCTATGGATCTCATACTCTATCTCATCTATAGTTTCTTCCAATGTATGTGCTCTCAAAGAATATCCTCTTGAAGTTCTTGCTAAAATACCACATTTAATCATCTTATTGATATGATGGTATGTTGTAGTCCTTGATGCCTTCGTTCTTGATGTCAAATCATCTAATGTAAAAAATCCTTTATCCTTATTTATGATCATTATCTCTTTCAAAATTTTTGCAGGTATTTCAGAAGAGTCTCTTTTAGATACAACTCCTAAAGATTTTAAGAGCCATTCTAAAAGTTCCTCTACATCCTTTTCAGGAGGCATCCTTTCTTCAATTATACTTATTTTTCTATGTATCACCATAAAGTATTATTAATCTAAAATATTTTAAAAATTTTATAATAATGCTACGTTATTTAGAACAATAGGATGATAAAATGAGGTACAATCAATATTTTTGTTCCATTAATAGTTTCCTTCTTAACTTCATCAGTTAAAGTAAAAAATCACTCCCCTACTTGGCTTATACACATCGCAAAATGATCTATAACTTCTTGAAATCTTATATGAAAAGGTTTTAACTTCCAAAGGTATCTCTTTTTGCATCATATCCATCCCTTCTTCTTATATATAACTAAAAGGGTCAACGCTATAGTAGCCATTATTGCTAAAACTATAAAATAACCATACTTCCAATCCAATTCAGGCATATAATGGAAGTTCATA
>WAOB01000128.1 GCA_015521505.1 Nanobdellati archaeon
TCTCTATACATGCCGGGGTCGCCTAGCCTGGTATGGCGCAGGTCTGGAGAACCTGTTCCCTTTTGGGAGCGAGGGTTCGAATCCCTCCCCCGGCGCTTAATAAATATAGATAAAGATTTCTTTTTACTGTCTATTGCCGTTATTTTTTTATCTATACTATATTTGGCAGTATATATATTTCATTTTCATAAGTATCCTTATTATGATCTTGATGAAATTGATGTTAATTTAATTGGGGAAAGAATAGAAACGTGTGGTTATGTTGAAGAGTTTAAAGAATATTATAATAAAAATGTTTTCCTTATTAAGAATTTTAATCGATCTATCTATTTTATAGATTATACTAAAGAATATGTTGTCTCTAATAAGAACACACTATATGTATGTGTAAGAGGTGTTATTAAGGCTTATAAAAACGGCATTATTCTTGTTAATGATAGGTAATAATATAATAGGGGTAGGTACGCCGCGGGGATACCTACCCCAATCACTCCTGCCAAAGGGAGTGACTATAAGTCTTCATTTTATTTGATAAAACCATAAATTTAAAAAATTTAAAAAGGAAAGAGACATCACGGAAAAGACATAGGATAGGTTTTTAAAAAGAAAAAAAATAATGTTGAATAATGAAGCCATATTTTCCTTATGATTCTTTTAGACCAGGACAGGAGAGAATGTTTGACTTTATTTATAATAATCTAATTAGTGGAATGCCTTCTTTTGTTCATGCTCCTACAGGCATAGGAAAAACAGCATCATCTTTAGGTGCGGTATTGAGATATGCAAAAGACCATAACTTAAAAGTAATGTTTTTAAGTAATAGACACGAACATCATGAGATTGTATTTGATACTTTAAAGAGAATTAATAAAAAGTATAACGAGTCTTTCAAGGTAACTAACATTCTAAATAAGAAACTTCTTTGTAATCAGAATTTTGATGATTTTCTATCAGGAGATTTTCACGATTATTGTAGAAACCTTAGGAAACAAAAAATGTGTTACTTCTATGAAAACACATATAAAAATGGATCCTTTACAACAAACGCAAAACTTTTTATCTCTAATAATCTAAGAGACGCAATAAAGGCGGAACATTTAAAATCAAAGATAACTGAGTTTTGCCCTTATGAAATCATATTAGAATACATAAGATGTTCTGATGTTGTTCTTGCAGATTATTATTATTTATTTAATCCTTTAATAAATCAATCTTTCTTTGGAAAAACAGGTATGGAAATGGAAGATTTTGTTGTTATTGTTGATGAAGCACACAACTTACCAGAAAGGATAAGGAAAATAAACGATCTGAAATTAAGTTCATATGCTCTTAGAAATGCGATTAAAGAAGTAGCGAGATACTATCCAGATTTGGAAAAACCACTAAAGGACATAGCATTAGATATAGAAGCGTATGTGTATAAACACCTACGAAAAGATTCATCAGAGGAATACATTTCCAAAGAAGATCTTGTTTCCCTAATCGACACTCATATTTCCTACCATTCTTTGATAGATATTTTGTATGATGTAGCAGAAAAAGTACACCTAAAGAATAGAAGATCATTTGCAAATTCTTTTGCAAAATTCTTAGATATGTGGGAAAGCGAAGGGAAGAGCATATACCGAATCATTTCTAAAGAAGTTAGGAACAACGACTTGTTTTGGACGATTCGTTTGTTCGATTTAGATGTTGCCTCCAAGATTAGATCTGTTATTTCTTCTTTATCTGGCTCTATTTTTATGTCTGCTACGTTAACACCAATAAAAATGTATATGACAATTATGGGTTTAGAAGACAAATCAAAGTCTATTATCTTGCCCTCTCCATTTCCAAAAGACAACCACATTTTCTATATTGTAAGAGGTGTGACAAGCAAATATGAGAAAAGAACGAGAGAAATGGTAAAACTATACTCTGATATTATTTCTATAATTATCAATAACATATCATTCAATACTATTGTTTTCTTTCCATCGTATGAATTAATGGAGGAGATCTTGTCTCAAATGAATATACAAAGAAAAACAATTCTTTTAGAATCGCGTGAATTAAAGAAAAGAGATAAAGAGAAGATGCTTTATATTATGAAAGAGAGGAACAACGTGGTATTGTTTGCAGTTATTGGTGGAAATTTTTATGAAGGGGTGGATTTTAGGGGAGATATGGCTAAAGTAGTGGTGGTTGTAGGCATTCCTTTTGAAAAGCCAGATTTATATGCTAGAGCGCTTATAAATTATTATGACGTGATATATGGCAAAGGCAAGGAGTATGGATATGTTATTCCAACATTGAATAAAGTTATCCAGAGTATTGGACGTATATTTAGGTCTGAGAGAGACAAAGGGGTGGTTTTTTTGTTGGATGAAAGATATTTATTTCCATCATATAATGTTGTAATCTCCTCTAAGTATCCTAACAC
>WAOB01000129.1 GCA_015521505.1 Nanobdellati archaeon
TATTATATCTTATTACTTGTCCCTCTCCTCTCCTCTCGATGTTGTTGTTATTTCTTATCTTTCCTCTCCTTGTTGTCTCATTACTTATCTCTTCTCCACTCCACTCCTTAAAATTTGTTATCTCATTGTGGAGTGGAGTGGAGTGGAGTGGAGTGGAGTTTTGTTTTCAGAGCTAAGAAAAATCTTGTGATCATTAGGAATCACCTTATATCACCTTTTGGGATAATTAGTTTCAAAACTATACATTATGTTATATGTGGGGAAAGTTTTTTAAAGATTTCTTTATAATAGAGAGAAAAACACTTATTTAAACGCATATTAAACACAATAATGAATTCTTGCATAACACCACTTTATCTCAATACCTCTCATATATACCTAAAACTCTTCCGCTTACCAACACCACTCTACAACATCCTCAAACTCTTACATTTTCAACATATTCTATGCTGTCATCATTGTGATCAGAAGGTATGTTTTTAACATGTTCTGCTGTTTTAACTAACCATCTGTCGTGAGGAGAGAATTTATTTCTTAAAAGTACTATCCTGGACATTTTAACTTCATCCTCAACATAATAATTGGGCATATACTCTAAGAGTTTTTCAGCAAATTCTTTAACATAATCATGAGAAGGCATGTTCTTTAAATCCAACCTCCTTCTAGCATAGCCCAAAAGCATAAATGCTTTTATCTCTACAAAATCAAAATTGCCAAGCTTAAAGATTTTTGAATAATCTTCAAAATATTCCTCACCATCATTTAATCCCTTAATCAAAGTAAACCTTGCAACTTTTCTAACGGGCATTTTGGCAATAACCTTTAAAGTTCTCATCAACCTCTGCCATCCATCAGCATAAACTGACCTATTAACTTTCTTAAAAATCTCCTCATTAGGAGCATCTATGGAAATATAGAGTTGAGAAGGCATTCCCTTATGATATTCATACATCTTAATTATATTATCTGTATGCTGTCCATTACTCACTACATAAACACTTTTAGTATGTTTTCTTTGCCATATCAAACTAATAAGCTCTGCTAATTTAGGATACAAAGTTGGCTCTCCAGATAAAGAAATAGCCCAATGTGAAGGTTCATAAGTCTCCTCAAGAAGTGTTTTATCAACATCATCATTACCCTTAAAACCACTCAAAAGCTTTTTTCTCTCCTCTAAAATACCCTGCAAAAGCTCCTTAGGATCATCAACCTCGTCTTCCTTAGGCTCTCTAAATCTCATCCATTCCATAGGTCTCCAGCAAAAAATACAGTTCTCAGAGCAAATTGCCGTCATAGGTGAGATCTCAGCACACCTATATGTTTCAACACCATAAAACTTCTGCTTATAGCAAACCTTCTCCCTTTTAAGAGCTTTTTTATGCCATACACATACCTTAACAGATCCTTGCTTACCGGCAATACCATACTTTTTTTTCTTTAATTGCAATTTAGTACTAAGAGGCATCTCTATATTCTGTTGAAAACTGCTCATAACACTGTTAAATTTACAAAGATTTTAAAAATATTAGAATTTCATTTTTATACTATGGCAATGGATGTAAAAAAGATAAGAGAAGATTTCCCATTATTAAAGAAAAAGATTAATGGAAAAGAAATAATTTATTTTGATAACGCTGCAACAACTCAAAAACCAAAGGAAGTTATTAAAGCCATAAAAGAGTTCTATGAAAACTATAACGCAAACATACATAGAGGTATATATTATCTTTCAGAAAAAGCAACAGAAATATATGAGGAAAGTAAAGAAAAAGTTAAAGAATTTATAAATGCTGAAAGTGTAAAGGAAATAATTCATACTAAAAACACCTCTGAAAGTATAAATCTTGTGGCATATTCTTATGGATTGGATAACATATCATCAGGAGATAATGTTGTAATAAGTATCCTAGAACATCACAGTAACTTAGTTCCATGGCAAATCATAACACAATTAAAAAATGCCGAATTAAGAGTTGTAAAAATGAATGAAAATTATGAGATTGATTTAGAAGATTTAAAGGAAAAAATAGACAACAAAACAAAAATAGTGTGTATAACACATATATCCAATGCATTAGGAAGCATAAATCCTATAAAAGATGTAATAGATATTGCTCACGACAGATCAATACCTGTGTTAGTTGATGGTGCTCAAAGCGTACCGCACATAGAAACAGATGTCAAAAAATTAGATGTTGACTTTTTAGCATTTTCTTCTCATAAAATGTTAGGACCGCAAGGTATAGGGATATTATATGGAAAAGAAGAGTTATTAAAAGACATGAGGCCTTTCTTAGGCGGAGGAGACATGATAAAGCATTGTACAGCAAAATCATGTACTTATGCCGACCTTCCTTATAAGTTTGAAGCAGGTACAGCAAATGTTGCTGATGCTTATGGTCTGAGTAAAGCAATAGAATATCTTGAAAAAATAGGAATGAGAAACATACAAGAACATGAGGAAAAATTAACCAGAGTATTGTTAAAGTATATGAACGAAAACCCAAACATAGAAGTTTATGGTAAAAAAGATTTACATAACCGAGCAGGAATAATCTCTTTCAATGTTAAAGGCTTGCATCCACATGATATATCAACATTACTTGATAAAGAAAATATATACATAAGAGCAGGACATCATTGTGCAATGCCATTGATGCAGAATCTAAATACAGAAGGTACAGCAAGATGTAGTTTTTACCTATACAATACAAAGGAAGAAATAGAAAAATTTATAGAAGTTATGGATAACATCATCGAGGTGTTCTCTAAATGAATGAATTCATGGAAAAAATGCATGAATTGATAGAGATATATAAAAATAAAGAGAATAAGAGAAAAATAGAAGATTTTGATTATTATGCATTTGAAACAAACGTGCCGTGCGGTGATGAAATAAGCGTTTATTTAAAAACAGAAGAAGACAAAATAACTGATGCGTCTTTTTTAGGAAAAGGGTGTATAATCAGCCAAGTCAGTGGTTCGTTATTCACCAAACACATTATAGGAAAAGACATCAAAGAAATAGAAAAAATGAGTGAAGAAGATATTAAAAAAATATTAGATATAGAGTTAAGTCCTACAAGAATTAAGTGCGCAACATTATGTTTAAGAACTACGAGAAAAGCCTTAGAAAAAAGGTTCTTGTTAAACATATTATCATCAGAAAACGGAAAAATAGTTGCAATAATAGACAAAAACATAAAAGGAAAAGTTTTTGAGAATGAAAAAGTGAAACTCGATCTTACATCTAAATTTTATGATGGTAAGGAAGCAACTTTCAAAGAAATAAAATATGCCCTAAAAGAATTTTATACTGCAAATATCGTAGGAAATGACATAGTAAACGTATTAAAAGAAATGAACCTTGTACATGAAGAAAATGTTAGGGAAATTGGAGGTTGTAAATTTATACATCTCTATATCATAGATTGACTTTTCTTATTAGATCGTAATAATCAACAAAGCAAACATCTGCTCTACATTGCTTATCTAGTGTCAAATGTGCAGTTCTTAAACCTAATTCCTTTGCTAATGCAAGGTCCTTCTCGTAATTGTCACCTATCACTAAAACAATCTCGCTCAACGAGAAACCCATTTTCTCTACATATAAATAGTATTCTTTTGAAGGCTTCATAGTTCCCACATCCTCAGGAGTGATAAAACCATAAAAATAGCTCTCTATTCCTAAAAACCTAAGTTTCATTTTCAAATATTTTTTATATTCATCAGTAAAGATAATTAAAATGTATCCTCTCTTGTAAAACATATCTAAAAAATCGACCACTCCTTTAACAAGTTCAAGGTTATTAAGTAAATTATCATAAAAATCCTTAACTATTTCCTTCGAAGTATCATAATCCAAGCCTAACTTCATCAGTAAATATTCTCTTGATCTAATATTAGGATCAGAAGAAATCTTAAGGGTTTCAAGAATATTAAAAAATCTTTCTCTTAATCTATCCAAAGGCTCCTTAATCCTATTAGATATGTTCTCCAACAACAGATCATATAACAGCTCTTTATTCTTAATCCTATAAAGAGTATTATCTGCATCGAACATTATAACTTTCATCATAACACCTAAAAGTTGCTTTCTCTTAATATTCCGTCTATTATTCCTTTAAATCTAATATTTGGATAAATAACACTTCCTTCCCTTACGATAGTTCCTGGCATTGAAGTTGAGTTAGACCCGATAGATACTTGTTTTCCTGTAAATATACCTACTCTATCCAAATAATTTATCTTGCCATTTATTTCTATCTTTATTTTTTTTCTATCTATCCTTCTATTCGCAGTAACAAACCCAAATCCAGAAGAAAAATGTTCATGTAAAAAACTATCTCCTATATAAGAAGAATGTACCTTACTGTAAGATTGCATGATAGTCCTTACAATCTCGCTGCCAAACCCTATTAAAGAACCTTGTTCAATATTGGATTCCCTAATCAGAACATTATTACCCACAACACACCCATCTCCTATGTATGAAGGTCCTTTAACTACAGAACCTTCCATGACCTTAACACTATTTCCAAAAATAACAGGACCGGCAGATGTATCCACAATCCCTCTCCCTTCATATTCACCATACACTTTACTTTGTGGATATATTTTGTTAATCAAATGCTTAAAATAAGAATGATAATGCCATGGATATTTTAGAGTGGGTAATTCTTTCTCATAAAATTCATACTCTACGCCTTCCTTTTTGGCCATTTCATTTAAAGCACTCTCTAAGGAATATTCTCCTCTATGATTAGAAAGATAGTTCTCTATAAAATAAGAGGAAAGATAATAAATACCTCTTATTTTATATCCTCTCTCCTTAGTAGAAGGTTTCTCCTCTATAGAAACCACTTTCCCGTCTTTTATTTCAGCACAGCCATAATCCTTAATATTTTCTTCTTTTTTCAAAAGAAGAGTTGTTTCTGATTTTTTACTAAAAATATCCAACAACGAATCATCCATCAAATGATATGCATTCATAACTAAAAAACTATCTTGTATTTTCCCATACGCTTTTTCAATAGCATCTCCCATACCTAAAGGTTTATCTTGCAAGATAATTTCAATTTTAGACAATATATCTTCAGGAAGTAGATTTCTCAAGTTGTGTTCTGGGGAAGAAACAACATAAACATTCAATTTGTAAGAGAGTGCTTTTTCTATGCTGTGTTGAAGTATGCTCTTTCCCAATATCTTAATGTGTGTTTTATGTTCATTATTTGAAAGTACAACCATACGAGAACTTTTACCTGCAGCAAGTAAAACAACATTTCTTAAAGGCATATTCTAACATAAGTTAATTTATTTTTTAAAGTTATCGTGATTAGAATTAGATTATGAAAACAAAATTATCTGCAATAATACCCGCAGCAGGTAAAGGAACTAGGTTAAGACCTTTAACAGATTATCTACCAAAGGAACTACTTATTCTAAAAGACAAGCCTCTTTTAGGATATATACTCGATACTCTGTCGTTTTGTGGAATAGAAGACGTGTGTATTGTAGTAGGACATAAAAAAGGAGAAATAATTGATTATGTCAAAGATGGAGGAGACTTTAACTTAGATGTGTGCTATGTATATCAAAGAGAACCTTTGGGATTAGGTCATGCCATACTTCAGGGTGAGAAGTACATAAAAAACGACTATTTCCTCGTGTTCTTAGGAGACACCATTATAAAGCCTATCGAAAATGTTAAAGAGATGATTAATAAGTTCAATGAGAATGGTGCTGATGGTTATATAATGGTAGAAGAAGTAGAAAACCCTGAAAGATTTGGAGTGGTTAAATTCAATAATGATATGGTTATAGAAGATGTGTATGAGAAGCCTACTGATGAAAAAATAAAAGAAAGGTTTAAAGTTAATGGAAAATTTTATGCAATTGTGGGAGTGTACATATTTCACAAGAGTATTTTTAATTATCTAAAGATAACACCACCCGGTAAAAACAATGAAATACAGTTAACTGATGCCATAAAGTTGGCATTGGAAAATGGGAAAAGATTTTATGCTTTCGAGCATAAAGGAATAAGATTTGATATAGGAACAAAAGAATCCTATATAGATGCGCAAATAAAGATTCTAAATGCAGGTGAAAGAAATGAGTGAAAAAGTTAAAAAAGGAGATATGGTAGAGATAGTTTATGAAGGATATATCCTAAATAATATGGATCTGTTTGATACAAACATAAAGGAAGTTGCAGAAAGGCATGGTAAATATAGTGAAAAGATAAATTTTGAGCCAATAAGTATAATCATAGGTGAAGGAATGGTAATCAAAGGATTGGATAAGGCATTAGAAAATAAAGAAATTGGTAAAGAATATGAAATTATAATACCTCCAGAAGAAGGATTTGGGAAATATAATCCATCAAAAATAAAAGTAGTTTCATTATCATTATTTAAAAAAGAGAAAATCAATCCCTATCCAGGAATGGTAATAACCTTTTCTGATGGATCGAAAGGTAAAGTGTTAAGTATATCCTCTGGTAGAGTAAAAATAGATTTTAATCATGAACTAGCAGGTAAAGATCTTCTATACAAGTTCAGAATTATTAGGAAGATAGTTGATATGAAAGAAAAAATCAGAGAATTAATAAAGTATTTTACAGGTATAAAA
>WAOB01000130.1 GCA_015521505.1 Nanobdellati archaeon
CTTCTATAGTAGATATTAATACCAAGGAATTTAATCTTAAAGGAGAGATTAATATTCTACCAAAACAACCTCTTAAAGGAGGAAAGATTTCTATAACATACAACCTAGTTAATGAAGGAGCAAAAGACGTATCTATAATGATATCTGATGACTTAAATGATATGATATCATTAACTTGTGAAAGAAAAAAGATAAAATCGTATACGATTCCAAAGGATATAAGCGATTTACCTTTGTATGTGTTAACACCAGGTAGTAGCATGGCTTTTGTTTGGGAAATACAACTTGATGAAAATGTTAATGACAATATATGTAAAGGATCCATCTCTTTTGATTATGAGGATGAGACTACAATAATAAAATATATCTCTTTTGTGAACGAGGATGAACTAGTAAATGCTAACTATAATCCTTCAGAAACAAAGGTTGAGGTTGTCAATAATGGAAACATATTAGTTAAGGTATATACTTCCCCTTCAGATCCTATTATAGTATCCCCTTCAAATCAAAACGATCCTGTTTTATTGTTTGTTGAGATCTCAAATGTAGGAGATGGTAAAGTTTATTTAGATAATATACGAATTAAATCAGATGAATCTCTAGAGATAGATGATGGATGTGTAAAAGATAAATTAAGGAGAGATTATCTTAAGCCTGGAGAAAAAACTACCATTTCTTGTGATGTATTTGTGAAAGATATTCCTAGGATTGAGGAAAAGTATAGGGTGGAGGTTGTCATTCCTTATAGAGTTAGTTTTATGAAACTCTTTCAATTTAACTTTTATTCTCAGCCTGTTACAGGCAAGGCAGTATTTAGAGCAATAGATTTTACTATGAGGTGTAATAGATTGCGAATTGATTCATTCTTAAGATTAAGTATTGGAATAAATGATGTGTTTGTTCAGAAAATGTGTCCTTTGATAACTTCAGGATTAGCGAGATATTATCTAAGTGCCTTGACGAACTATGCAAAAGATGAGTATGGGTACAAGGATGGGTATTATTGGGGATATGAGATATATGGGAGATCATATTCAAGAGCCTTTGCCCAAGCATCTTATGATGATAAACTAAAATCCTTACTACCTTCTTGCTTTATTGATTATGCTAACATGATAAAAGATAAAGGGTGTGTTGCAGATATTAATGAAAAAGATAAGATGTTTGGTGATTGTGTAAATGAGTTATATAATATGATTGATGAATCAAAAGTCAAAGAAAGGTTAATAGAGCCAAGAAAAGATAAAGTATTTAGTAGAATGAAAAGATATGCTCAGAGAGGTATTAACGAGTACAAAACAGATATAAGAAGAGTCATAAATAGAATATATGAAAACGAATTTGGTGAGGAAATGAGGCAATTGAGAAGGGTGGATTTATTTGGTATTAATATTAAAACCAATGTTGATGGAGCATTAAAATATGCTATACTAAATAACATTAATGACCTCTTACTTCCCACTATTGATGAAAATAAAGAATCTGTTCTTCAGAATTACGAGACAGGGTTTATGCAGGGTTTTAGGGAGGGGTTTACTAAGAGATTAAAAGAAAGCATACTTGCAGATTTGGAAAGATATTGTGGATAGGTGGTGTTATGACAAGAACAATTGATGTGTTGGTGGCAATAATTTTACTTTTGATCTTATCTGTTGCTTTGATTTTCGCATCCTTAGTTAATATAAAATCTACTGCTGTGGAAACAAGAGAATTTACTAAAGGTAGTTTTGATAAGATAAGTAGAGCATTGGGTATAAGTTATACACCATACACACTAGAAGGTATTGATACTGATATCGTCTATTCCTCGAATATAAGCTATTCTGATCAAGATGGTTCAGGATCTCTCTATTCTTTGGCTAGAAATACATGTAGAAGAGATGAGAGAAGTGTGTCTAACTGTCCCATCCCTAAACCTAATATAAGGCAGGACAATCAGGAAGATTTACCTAGGTATTCTAAGAGATGTTTACTGAAAGATGAATACTCTCGAATATGTAAATATACATATTAGGTTTTTCGTATATATTTTAGTACTTTTTTTATAAAACTTTTTTCTCCTTCTTTTGAGACAACAATATTATAAATAAAATTGCTGTCGAGATGTAAACTCTCCAATATGTGTTTCGTGTATTCATAGGAATCTATTATTTTTATGTTATATCTAACTGCTTTTTTATCTATCTTTTTATCTATCATCTGGTAAATTTTACTTACGTTATTATGTCCTATTATATAAAAATATATTTTTGTTTTAAATATCTCTTTTTCATTTAGGAGTAGATCCAATAACATACTTTTTGCAGATTTTTCTATTGTTTCATCACACAAAGTTTTTACATCAATGTTTAATATTTCAGTGTATATTTTGTTGAGATGTAAGTATTCTATGGCTTTGTAGGTGTTTGCTTTTTGTATTATACTGTTACATATTTTATTTTCACCATATTTTCCTATGAAATATACAACATGTCTGTCATGATTATTTATTGTATTATATGCATACACCATACCTGCTATTCCATTGATTATTCCTTCATCGCTTTCACAATATCTATTTTGAGAATAGAACCTCTTAGCAATTTCAAATCCTTCTATATTGTCTGTTAGTCTTTTAGCTTTGTCTTCCAAAATTATGTACACTCCACTATTCTTAAAGGAACCATCCATTATCTAATATATACAATTGAGATATATTTTTAAAACATAATTACTAACAACAAGCAGAATCTTTTTGAACGATTATAAAGAAATACATTTTTAAAATTTCTATAACGATTGTGGTGTATGGATAATAAAGATCACGACAAAGTTATGTGCAATATAAACAACATCTTTCCTATAATTTCGAGGGAAAGAACGGTCAAGATATTGGATTTGATATATCATGAAGGTAGGATACCTAAAAGGTATATTCTGAGATACCTTAAGAGTGTTTACGGTGTTTCTATAAGTGAGGGGTGGTTGATAAAACTTATGTACTATCTTGAAGAGAAAGGATATGTGGTTAAGGATAATTCTTTGCTTTATAGTTTAACAGATAAAGGGAGATATTTGGTAGAATGCATTCACAAATTAGCAAATGTACATGGTCAAGAGAGTGGTAGAAATGATAATATACGATACTAATTTATTTCCTAAAAATGTTGAAAAGGAATATGATGTAATAATTATTGGTGGTTCTGCAGCAGGTTTAACAGCAAGCATATACACCACACGAAGTGCTTTGAAAACATTAGTAATCTCGAAGGATATAGGTGGCCAAATAGTTACCACACCAGAGATAGAGAATTACCCTGGATTTGAGAAGATTGCAGGTATAGAACTTGTAAAACGGATGGAAATGCAAGCAAGAAAGTTTGGAAGCGTGATTTTAGAGGATGTTGTTGAGAGAATTAGACAAGAAGGAAATATTTTTTATGTTAAATCATCTACTTTTGGAGAGTTTATCTCTAAAGCAGTAATAATCGCAACAGGTAGAGATCATAGGAAACTTGGCATTCCTGGGGAGAAAGAATATGCTGGTAAAGGTGTTAGTTATTGTGCAACATGTGATGGACCATTTTTCAAAAATAAGGTAGTTGCTGTTATAGGAGGAGGTAATAGTGGTTTTACAACTGCAGAATATTTATCAAAAATTGCTTCAAAAGTTTATTTGATCCATAGAAGGAGGGATTTTAAGGCAGAAAAATATCTTATTGAAAAGGTGACATCTTTAGATAATGTAGAAATTCTAGTTCCTTATATGCCTGTTGAGATATATGGGAGATCTGTTGTTAAAGGAATTAAACTAAAAAATGTAGAAAGTGAGAATTATAAAGAACTTGAAGTAGATGGTGTGTTTGTGGAAATAGGTACTAAGCCAAATACAGAATTTCTAAATGGTTTTGTTGATCTTAACGAATACGGGGAAATTATGGTAGATAGAAATATGAGAACCTCTAAAGAGGGTGTGTTTGCTGCTGGAGATGTAACTAATACTAGAGATAAGCAAATAGCAGTTGCAGTAGGAGAGGGATGTATAGCGGGTTTATCTGCTAAGGAGTATTTATACGAAGGAGAGCGAAATGGGAAGTGGAAAATTATCGGTCTATAATATGTAGCCACTAAATTCTAAAATCCATCTTTACCTGGTATCTTTAACAGCCCTTTAATTGGATCTACTACAAATCTATTCATATCTTTTGCCATCTTTCTATAAAACATGTATGTTACGGCATCTGTGAAGTTTGTTTGATAAGGCAAATCATATTTCCACCTTAAACTATGACCTAAAATGTTATCTTCTATATATGCCTTTGCTTTATTTTCATAAGAGTTTTTAACATAATAAAACGAATTTTCAGGGAAGATGTCTTGCATATCTTTATAAGACAACCCCTTTTCGCTTAAATCATTGATATTTTTAAATTTGTTAGAAATTCTTCTTTTTGTTTCTTCTATCCTCTCTCTATGAAGTTTATAAACCCAACTGTCGTGTTTAGAATTTAACCATTTTTCGATGAATCGAGGTGTTATGTAATATTTATTGCCTTTCTTATAATAAGTTACGATTGTTTTACCGTCTATTGAGGATATATGTCCCATAAACTCCTCAACTTCAAAATCAAATTCTTGTCCATGTGCTTCATTTTCCATTAATTTTGCTAAAACAACATTATGACTTAAAATAAATGGACGATATTTGATTTCTATATCTTCAATTTCTATGGGCGAGAAGATGCTATCGTTAATCTCTATATTCAAAAAGAGATGGTAGATTGTATCTTTTCTATCTTTTAAATAATCTTTCCATGCCTTTATGGCGTAATTATCTGCCAAGTCCTTCGTTATCCAGGGATAATCTGCTAATAATCCATAGTCATAGTTAAATATGAGATTCTCTCTCGTCCATTTATTGTAGGGGTTGAGGGGATGTTCGTAATATTCATCATCATCTTTTGTAGAGAAATCATAATCTACAAGGGGCTTTTTATACTCCATTCTATCCCAAGGAGTGGTGAAGTGCCTGAATAACCATAATGTTGTGGAGTATACATATATACCAGTAACTTGAGAGTTTATCGCAAATTTTTTATATTTTTTTCCCATCCCTTTGTTTTCTATTGACATGTTTAGCGCTTTTAATCTGATAATATGGGGTCTAAGCCAATTCTTAAATTCTTCTAAGGTTTTTTCTCTACTTCTCTTCAATTCTTCCATTCTTTTTAACCTTCTCTCCACAGTCTCTTTAAACATGTTTAACCATTCATTGAATGATTTAAATTTAGTTAACAACAGATTTTTCTCAGCACCAGAGATTTTACCTTGTTTGAACATTTCTTCAATATCCTCTATCTTTTCTATCTCTAAGAAATCATCAACGATGGTTGGCATTAAGTTGTTGTTTCTTAAGAATGCCATAGAGAACCTACCTGGTCCTTGACCTGTTGAGCCGACATGATAATCTACTTGCTCAACAAAGATCATTTTTAGAAACCTATCTGCAATTTTTTTATCCTTCTTTTTACTCTCATCTGTGGAAAAGTAATCATCTAAGTACTTTTTGTACTCTTTATATTTTCTTATATCATGCTCAAGTAACTCTAAATCTGCAACGCTTTGCGATATAGATATGAGTCCTTGTTTTATGTTTTTTTCAAGTTCTTCTTTTTGATGCTCTAACCCTGCCATATAGGTTTTATGCATTGGAAACCCAAAGTGTATACCTTCATCAAATTTTATTACATGAAAATTTGCGTGCTTAGGAACAATTGTTAACATAATCCAGAAGATTGGAAATCTTCCGGGATAGGTAGTTGCATCTAAAGTGAACTCTTCATAATTTATTGCTCTCAAAACAGCCATTCTACCTTTAAATTTACCGCTCCAAGTATCATCATCTAAACCTCCATGACCTGTATTGCTTAGAAGATAATCATCTTTTAACATAAATCCTTTCCCGTTTTTAACCCAATCATCTATTCTGATTACCATAATATAGATATTTCCATTATGAATTAATATTAATTTCTTCTAATTTTTTCTTTATTTTTTTGACTAAGGAATTTAAAGAGAAATTTTCTACCACGACTTTTCTCAGCTCTTTCCCTACTTCTTCATATTCTTTCTCATCAAATGAAAGAACTTTCTCTATCTTTTTTGCCAAATCTTTTTCATCATTGAATATGATCAAAGACGATATTTTTCTTGGTAGATATTTTTCAAATGCTTTTTCTTTAATTAATGTTATTTGCTCACATGACATACTTTCTAATATTGCTTTATCAATACCCGATTCTGATGCACTTATGAATATAAAGGCCCTATTATATTCTTTAATTAATTCCTCTTGGTTTTTTATTCCTGCAAATACAACTTTTTTAGATAACTTGTTTCTCTCTATATATATGGAAAGGCTTTTGTAATATGTCTTATCCCAGATAGGACCTATTATCTTTAGGATTATGTCTTTATTTATTCTTTTTAGAGAACCAATTATTACTTCATACTTCTTAATTCTACTTATTCTTCCAACACTTATCAGTTCATTTTTGTTTCTTTTCACCTTTATCCTTCTAAATTTGTTTGTATTTATTCCATGACCTACATAACATGCTTTATATGTTTTTACTGGTAGTGTTTCTTCTGTTACACTAAACACTACATCTGCAAGGCTAGTTGAGATGTTTAACATAAAAGAAGATTTTTTATGTACATACCACATAGCAC
>WAOB01000131.1 GCA_015521505.1 Nanobdellati archaeon
TTTTAAATCTATCTTCTCCCTCTTTATATACTTTCTCTAACTCTAAAATTATTTTACTTTTTTCTTCCTTTACATTTTTCTCTAATTCATACAACCCTAATTTGTTTAATATCTTTAGTATTTTAGGTATTTTCTTTGGTTCTCTTTCTTCTACTTTTTCTACCTCTTCTACTTTTTCTTTTTCTTTTGTTGCTTCTCTATTCGTTTCTATCTTTTTGTTTATGTCTTCAATGAACTTCTCAAATATAGCATCTATTAGTTCGATGAGTTTGTTGTAGTTTTCTAATTCTTTTTCAATTGCTGCTTTTTTTTCCTCATAATCTTTTTTAGATATCAAACCTCTGTTATAAAGAGATTCTAATGCTTTTAGATCTTGTTTAAGTTTAGATTCTTCCTCTTTAAAAATACCTTTACTAAATGCTTCCTTTATCTCTTTCTCTATTCTACTTTTAAGTTCTTCTATTTCTTCTAACTCTAACTCCTTTTTTATTATTTCTTCAATTCTTTCTATTTTCTCTTCAATGTCTTCCTTACCTCTTTCGTATTCTTCCTCGCTTATGATACCGTGGTCATATAATGATTTTAGAGAATTTAAATCATTGATCCAATTCTCTTTCATTTTTTTCAATTCTTCTATGTGTTTCTTTTTAATATAAGATATGGATGAAGAAGAGACATCTTGAGTTCTTTCTGACTTTTCTTTTACCCTGATACTTTTTTCTCTTTTTTCAAATGTCTTTAATTTTTCTTCCATTTGGTTCTTCGCCCTTAAATAGGCATCCTTAGATATTAGTCCTTTTTTGTAACTCTCTTCCAAGTCTTTCATAACTTTGACTATTTTTTTCTTTTCAGTAATATAAACGTTGCTTTCAATATCCTTTTCACTTATAACATGCATCTCTTCTGTTTGCATAAAATCTCACATCATCCCCAAACTTCTTTCAGTTCTTTCTGTACTTTCATAAGTTTCTCAAGCTTCTCATTTATATCGTTCAGTTTTTTCTCTATGTTTATTCTTTGAGCATTTAACTCTGCTTCCTTTTGAGCAAATTTTGCTATTGTATCTCTCAACTCGATCTCTTTTTGTTGAACTTGCTTTAGTTGTTCCTCTATCTCATGGTGTTTCATTTCAAGCTTGTTTTTCTCTTCAGTGATTCTTTCAATCTTTTCTTTAATTTCTCTGAATATCTCTAAGATATCCTTTTCTCCCATATTGTTCTGTACTTTTTGCTGCTCTTCCATTGTTTATCACCTCAGAATTGTATTTTACATAATACTATAAGATGATGAAGAATATAAATAATTTAATTTATAGATGAAAAGAATAAAAAAGAAATAAAGCCATTTACTCATTCTATTATTGAACGGTATTGATTTTCTATACTTCTTATTATTTCATTGCGTGTTATCTTATCTTTTACTTTTTTCATGTTTAGCACATTTATATTCATCTTGTTTTTATCAAATTTCTTTACTATGCTTTTTGATCCATAGATGTTTTCTATCTCACATCCATATATCTCTATATTATTGAAGGAGCTTTTTCTTATTATCATTCCGTAAATTGTAGAAAATTGGAAATATGCTCTGTTGAATGAAGACCTTTCTATTTTTATTTTCTCCATATAAGAATTTATAAAGTGGGAATCATCTAAATTGCTATTTTCAATAGAACAATCATACATTTTTACATTTGAGAGCATACTATTAGGTATCTTTGCTCTTAATATTCGTGATTCTTCTATTATTGAGAAGGGAATCAATAATCCAGATTCATCTTCTAAATAAAACATACATCTTTTGAAATGTAGCGGTTTGTCTTTATGCTCTCCCAAATATCTTTCCTTTATAAAGGGTATATATTTTTGTTCTTTTATTCTTTGTATCTCCTTGTCTTTCTTAGTATATCCTATTATTGCGATATTCTCAAATTCGTATTTTCCATTAACAACATCCAACATAAAATCAGCATAATAAACCATCTTCATGTTTCTCACCCATTAAAATCTTCATTAATAATCTTGTTATATTATTTAAGAAAGATTTTTAAAGTTATTATGATCAGGATCTTAAATGGAAATTAATCTTTTTCTTTATATTTTTTTCTCACTTGTGTTAATAAGCATACTGTCTCTCATAGGCATATTTTTTCTTTTTGTGAGAAATAGCAAGATACCTTTCGACATTACTTATGTTATAAGTTTTTCTTCAGGTATCCTTTTAGGTAATGTGTTTATCCACATCTTTCCTAAAATCTCTTCTACATCTTTAAAAGCTATGTTTTTTAACCCCTTCTTCTATGTTCTTTTTGGGATTCTATTATATTTTATTATTGAAAAGTTTTTTAGATGGATACATTGCCATAATGGCATGAATGGAGATCATAAGCATCACCTCGGTTTTATGAATATTGTAGGTGATGGTATACATAATTTTATAGATGGTATTGCGATAGCAAGTGCTTATCTAGTTGATACTAATTTAGGTATTTTAGTAACTATTTCTGTAGTATTACATGAGATACCTCAGGAAATAAGCGATTTTGGAATATTGATCTTTTCTGGGATGTCTCTTAGAAAAGCATTGATGTGGAACTTCATTGGTTCTTTGTCAGCGATTTTTGGTGGTGTCTTAGTGATTTTTGGTAAGGATTTTATTTTAGAATATTCTTCTATGTTTTTAGCAATAATCGGTGGAGGATTTCTATATATTGCATTGTCTGATTTGGTTCCTGAAATACATAAAGAAAGCGATACAAAACAATCAATAATTCAAATCAGTCTTATATTTTTTGGGATAGGAGTTATGTATTTTTTAGGTTTATTGTTTAGTGATTAGTTTTTTAAAATTTACTTTTGATTGTGAGTTTATGAAGTATAGTTATTATGTCTTAGGCAATTTTGAGGAGAGTTCTGATTTTTTTGATGTTATATCTCCACATACAATGGAGAAATTTGCTGAGGTATCTTTAATCTCTTCTGAGAGAGCAAAAGAAGTTTTAACAACACTTGGTGACTTGAAGAGAGAGATTGCATCTATACCTTTAGATTTAAGGTTGAGGGTTTTGATGGAGTGGTCTAAAGAAATTGAGAATATGAAAAAAGATCTTATAGAGTCTCTTATAAATGAGTCAGGTAAAACAATACATTATGCAGAAGGAGAGATTAATGCATTATTAGAAAGATTTAAGTTCGTGGAGAGAGAGATTGAATTTTTACAACCTGAAATTAAAGATGGTGATTATGGGTTTGGAACAAAAGACAAATATGCTTTGGTCATTAAAGAACCATTAGGAATTATAACCTGTATAGCCCCATTTAATTATCCTGTCTTAACATTGATGAATAAAGTTATTCCTGCCATATTAGGAGGTAATATCGTTATTGCAAAACCATCTCTTAAAACACCTATTTCGGGTGTTTTGCTTGCACGAGCATGGGATAAAGCATCTGACAGAATAGGATTTGATAAAAGGGTATTTAATGTGTTTATTGGTAGATCTTCTGAAATTGGTGATTTAATCGTTTCTCATGAAAGTATTGATGGTGTGTCTTTTACTGGTTCAACTTATATAGGGCAAAAAATCTCTCAAAAAGTAGGGATGAAAAAATTTCATGCAGAACTTGGAGGTAAAGGAACGGCTCTTGTTCTGGATGATTGTGATATGGAATATTACGCTAAGGAGATTTGTGATGGCGCTTTTAAATTTTCTGGACAAAGATGTGATTCTTTAAACAGAGTAATTGTTATTGAAAAATACAAAGAAAAACTATTGAATGCTTTGTTAAATGAAATTGGGAACTGGAATTATGGAGATGTGTATGACCACAACACTAAAATAACTCCTCTTATAGATAGTGATGCTGTAAATAAAGTTAGATCGTTAGTAGAGGATGCATTAAGCAAGGGTGCAAAGGTTATCTATGGTTATGAATTTATAAAGGACAACGTTATGTTGCCAACTATTTTAGATGGTGTTAATGAGTCGATGGACATATATTACGAAGAAATATTTGGTCCTGTTTTAACTATAACTACTGTGAAGGATAAGAAAGAAGCGATAGAAAAGGCGTTAGATAATAAATACGGTCTTGATGCGAGCATCTTTACTTCTAATATTTTAGAAGGTATAGAGATTGCGAAAAAACTAAATGATGGGTCTGTTACGATAAATGCTCACCCCACTCATAGTATAGGATATTTTCCTTATGGTGGGAATAAACTTTCAGGTATTGGAAGAGAAGGAGTTTTTGTTTCACTAAAAGAATTTGTTAAAACTAAAACAATAATAATAAAGAGGTGAGGTGATATGGTAAAAAGGCAGAAAGGAAAGAAAGCATTGACAAAAGAAGAATATAAAGCAAAGGAAGATGAAAAGATAGCCATAACTATAAATAAAAATGTTTTGATTGTTGCTGTAGGTGTTATTAGTTTAATAATTGGATTTGTTATAGGAAGTTATTCTTCTTTATTTACTGGTAATGAGAAGATATCTGAAGATGAAGTTGGGAAAATTGTCAAATCCACTGTGGAGAATTTACTTTCACAACAATATGGTGGTAGTTACACACCAGAGGTTAATATTGTAGACGTTATAGATCAGGGATCTTATTATGAAGTAAGTTTTGATGTACAGGGTCAAGAGATGTCAGTTTATGTGAGTTATGATGGTAAGAAGATGTTTTTACAAGGTTTAGATACTGTTTCTGTAGAGGGAGAGACCACTTCTTTAGATGTTGAGAGATTTAATGTTTCAGAAGATGATGATCCATACAAAGGTAGTGAAAACGCTTCTGTAGTAATAATAGAATTTTCAGATTTCCAATGTCCTTTCTGTAAAAGATTTTTTGATACAACATTGAAGCAATTAGAAGAGGAATATATTAAGACAGGTAAAGTTAAGTTTGTATATAGAGATTTTCCATTAGATTTCCATCAAAACGCTTTGTTGGCTGCTATGGCAGCAGAGTGTGCAGATGATCAAGGTAGATTTTGGGATTACCATGATGTGTTGTTTGAGAGACAAAGTGAGTGGGAGGGTTTAGATAATGAAGAGGCAAAAGAGAAGTTTAAAGAATACGCATCCCAACTTGGATTGGATGAAAATCAATTTAACGAATGTCTTGATTCTGAGAAATATAGAGAAGAGGTCATGGATGATATGAAAGATGGGCAAAAATATGGTGTTACAGGAACACCTACATTGTTTATTAACGGAGTAAAACTTGTAGGTGCTCAGCCATATAATGTTGTTAAGAGTATAATAGAGGAGGAATTAGCCAGAGCAGGCAATTAGTTGATACCTTTTTCTTTTTATTTCTTCTTATTGTGGTAGATAGATATGGCAATTATAAAAGGAAAATTTGATGGAGATGTCAATGTAGGATTGTATGTGGTTGTTAATGATACCTTTGCTATTTTACCAAAATTCTTAACTCCTTCCTTTGATTTTAGGAGCATTTTTGAGGTAGAAATCATAAATGCAAGTATTTATGAATGTCCTTTTATTGGAATTTTTTCAGTTATGAATAATAAGGGTATGATTCTACCTTCAAGAATCTCTGATAAAGAATTTAAAGAAATTGTTGGGTCAATAAAAAGGATAGATAGAGATTTTAATGTCATTAAACTTGAAACAAACGAGAATGTTTTGGGTAATTTAATTTTATGTAATGATAAAGGTGCGATAATATCAGAAACTTTAAAAAAATATAGGAAAAAAATAGAAGATGTGTTAGGTGTAGAGACGGATGTTGGAAAAATAATGGATTTGGAGATAGTGGGTAGTTTAGGCTATGCAACAAATAAAGGTTTTGTTATCTCTGCTTATGCATCGGAAGAGGAATATGATCATGTTAAAGGCATTTTAAAAGTAGAAGGTGATATCGCAACTGTTAATTATGGATCTCCTTATGTCAGATCTGGTATTATTGCTAATGAGAACTCTTTGGTTGTGGGTGAGAATACTACACCAATTGAGATGGGTAGAATAGCAGAGAGTTTAGGGTTTGTTTGAAAGGGTGATGATGATGGATAAAATTGATGAAAAGAAGATTAGTGAGATGATTTATCTATATGAGGCATATGAAAAAAAATTAAACGAAATGATGGCATTTAAAGAGAGTATTGAGAGAAATGTTAAAGAATATGATAATATTATTTCTTCTTTAGATGTTTTAGAAAACAATAAGGAAGAGGTTATTTTACCTTTATCATCTATTGCATTTCTTCCTGTAGAGAAAATACCTTCCGATAAGTTGTTGGTTATAGTAGGATCGAATATTGCTGTGGAAATGGATTATAAGGATGCAAAGAGATATTTTTCCAATCTTAAAGAGAAACTTGAGAAGGAGATATCTAAATTTGATAAAGAAATAGATAAACTCGCTGTTATGCTTGAAGGGTTAAAGCAGCAACTCTCTCAATATGGGGTTGTGTAAGGTGATTTGATGGAATATGATATTGTTAAAAAAGGAGGGTATGATTATTTAAAGTTTTTACTTGATTCTGGAGAGGAGATTTTTGCTCAACCTGGTGCTTTAATGATGTTGAGAGGGGATGTAGAGGTAAACACAAAGATGTTAGGAGGTAAATCTTTTATCGGTTTGAAAGTTGGTTTTTTGGCACAGGAAAGTGTTTTTATAAATAGGTTTGTTGCCAAAAACTCATGTGAATTGTGGTTTTCTCCTTCTTTACCTGGTGTTTTGGAGAGTATAGATCTCAAAGGAGAGGAGTTTTATTTGAAAGATGGTGCTTATCTATGTCATTATGGTGATATTGTAATAGATACAAAGTTTTTTGGTTTAAAAGGGATATTTTCTAATTCAGGTTTATTTTGGTTAAAGGTTTCTGGTAATGGAAGGGTTTTCACAAATACTTTTGGGGGTATAGAAGAGATTAATTTAGAAGGTAATGAAATTTTGGTAGATAACTACAACCTGTTGGCTTTTTCTTCTGGCGTTAATGCTGAGATTGTGAAGTTAGGAGGGATGAAAACATTCTTTTTTGGAGGAGAAGGGTTAATGTTTAAATTATCCGGATATGGTAAGGTTTTGATACAAACAAGAAACCTTCCTTCATTTGCATATCAGGTGATGAGATTTAGTAAGGAGTGATCTTTATGGCAGAATTCAAATTAAAGGATAAAAAATGGAATAAAGAATGGGAAATTGAGATTGCAGAGGAATGGAAATCTAAAAAGATGTATAAGTTTAATAAGAATACAAAAAAGAAAGTTTACTCTATAGATACGCCACCTCCTTATGTTAATGCTCCTGTACATGCTGGACATGCAACTGTTTATACTTTAATGGATATGTTTGCAAGGTTTAGAAGATTGGTGGGTTATGAGGTTCTATTTCCTTTAGGTTTGGATAGGAATGGATTACCTATAGAAATTGCTGCTGAAAGGAGATTTAATATATCTCCTGAAAGATATTCAAGAGAAGAGTTTATTAAGGCGTGTGAAAAACTATTAGAAGAATATTCGATGAAGAGTGCTGAGACATTCTTTAAATTAGGTATAAGTTTTAATTCGTGGGATGTTGGTACAGATATAGGAGAGGTTTATCTTACTGATATGCCAGAATATAGAGCACTAACTCAGGCAACATTTATTGAATTATGGAAAAAAGGTCTTGTTTATGAGGAAGAGTATATAAGTAATTATTGTGTTGAGTTAAAAACAACAGTTGCTGATTCTGAAATTGAACACAAAGAAGTGGAGGGATATCTCAACTATATAAAATTTAAGGTTAGAGAATCTGGTGAAGAAATTGTTATAGCAACAACAAGACCAGAACTTTTAGGGGCTTGTCAAATGATCATTTTCAATCCAAATGATGATAGATACAAACACCTAGAGGGAAAGCATGCAATATTACCCATCTATAATAGAGAAGTGCCTATAAAATCCCATCCTTATGCAAAACCAGAGTTCGGTAGCGGTTTGGTTATGATGTGTTCTTTTGGAGATTATACGGATATAAGATTTTTTAGGGAACAAAACTTACACCCTATAATTTTAATAGACGAGAATGGTAGAATGAATGAGAAATCCGGTCCATTACAGGGTTTGAAGGTTGAGGAGGCGAGGGAGAAGATTGTGGAGATTTTAGATGAGAAAGGATTAGTTGTTAAAAGAGAAAAGGTCAAACATAAAATTCCTATTTGTGAGAGAACAAAAACACCTATTGAGTTTATTCCATTAAAAGAGTTTTATTTAAAACAAGTGGAGTTTAAGGAGGAAATTAGAAAAATTTCAAGAAATATGAAATTTTTCTCTGAAGAATCAAGGCAAATATTGGAAAATTGGATCGATACGATAAGTTTTGACTGGCCCATTTCAAGAAGGAGATATTATGCAACAGAAATTCCTTTGTGGTATTGTAAAAATTGTAATGAGGTTATTGTCCCAGAACCTGGTAGGTATTATGTTCCATGGAAGGAAAAACCACCTGTAAGTAAGTGTCCTAACTGCGGTAGTAAGGAGTTTAAGGGAGAGGAAAGGGTTTTTGATACATGGTTTGATTCTTCTATAACTCCTCTATTTATAGGTGGTTATGGTAGATATAATGATTTTTTCAAGAAAAAACTTGATGAGAAGATAACTTTAAGACCACAAGGGAAGGAGATTATAAGAACATGGCTTTACTATACTTTGCTGAGAGTTTACTTTATTACAGGAAAGGAAGCATTTGATCATGTATGGATACATTATCATGTTTTGGATGAAAAAGGGAACAAGATGAGTAAAAGTTTGGGTAATGTTATTGATCCAAGAGAGATTATTGAAAAGTATGGAGCAGAGCCATTCAGGTTGTGGTGCGCTTTTGAAGGCAATATGCATAAAGGAGATTTTAGATTAAGTTTTGAGAGAGTTGAATCTGCAGGAAAGTTTTTGACTAAGTTATGGAATGTTTCAAGATTTGTTAGTGCTTTTGATTATGTAGATAAGGTTGATTTCTTAACTGAAACCGATAAATCAGTACTGGTTAAACATAACAACATAATTGAGGAGGTTTATGAGAGTTATATGAAGTATGAAGTACATGATGCTGCTGTTCTTTTGAGAGACTACTTATGGGACGTTTTTGCTAGTCATTATATCGAAATGGTTAAATCTCGTGCCTATAATAATGATGGTATCTATACAAAAGAAGAGCAGAAATCTGCTTTGTTTACATTGCATAGAATCTTGAAGGACGTTTTGGTTATGTTACATCCCATCATACCTTTTATAACTTATAAAATAATGAAAGACGTGTATGGAGAAAATATTATTGAAATGGAATTTCCTCAACCAATAGATGTTACTTCAGAAATTGATTTTGAGGATATAATGGAGATCAATTCTAAGATTTGGAAGTATAAAAAGGACAGAAACATAAGTTTAAGGGACGAACTCAATAAGATCAAGATTAATAAGAAATTTATGCCTTTAGGAAGGGATCTGAAGGTTATGCATAAGATAAAGAATATAGAGTATAGGGATGGTAAGGAAGTAGAGATTGAGTAATATATATTTTCACCACCCAACAATATAGTATAGACAATCAGGTGAATATAATGTCTTACCCCTATAAAAAATCCATAAGTATTATGATTGGCTCAGTTCTCTTAGTTGTTTTCACTCTCGCAATCTCAAGCATCACATATGTATGGTTAAAAGACTATACTATCCAAACCGCAAAAGAAGCACAAAACACCAAAATAGAATCTGAAAGATATCATGGATACGATTTAATTACTTGCTCAAAAGCAAATATAGATGTTTTAAAAACATCCTTCCCAACCATACAAACCCATACTATAGTAGAAGATTTCTTAGACACAAACAAAATAGATTACTACGAAAATATAACAGTAAACATTACTGTAGGCAAAATATATTTGGCAAATTCCTCAACATACCTCTACAAACAACATATACAAATCAACAACTCCTTAAACAATAATAACTTAACAGATTATCAAATAATAGTTAATTTAACTTATCATCCTGCAATGTATTCTAACTTCTCAGATATAAGATTTTATTACCTAAACAGATCAGACAATAAAGAATATAAGGTTAGTTATTACTTAAGACAAAAAGTAGACAATTCCTGGGCAGAGTTCATAGTTAAAGTTCCCTTCATCGAAAACAATTATGAAAATGAAAGTATTTTTGCCTACTTTAGTAATAAATCTTTATGGTATAGTGAGAGTAATTATTATGAAACAATGGAAATTCCTCCTGTGAGTTGGTGGAATTACACAAACCCCTTTACTTATTCAGGAAATGATAGAGCAAAATCTGTCGCTGTAGATAAGCAAGGAAACTATATAGTTGTAGGTAAGGCGCAACGGAGTTATAGCAATTATTATTGGATAATAACAAAACTTTATCCTAACGGTACTGAAGCATGGATATATATAGATGATCCCTCTGGTTATAGTGATGAAGCATCTGCAGTTATTGTAGATAATGATAGTAATTACGTAGTTGCAGGATACGAACATGTAGGTTATGGCGACTCTCAATGGAGAGTAACAAAGTTCTATCCTAATGGAAGTGTTATGTGGAATTATTTAGAGAATCCTTCATCTAGAAATGATAGAGCATATTCTATTGCAGTAGATAATGAAAGCAACTATATTATTGCTGGATCTGATGAATCTACATCATCTTATGGAGATCTACAATGGAGAATCGTCAAGTTATATCCTAACGGAACTAAGATGTGGGAATATACAGAAAATCCTTCTTCTGATAAGGATATTGCTTATTCTATTGCAGTAGATAAAGAAGGATATTATATAGTTGCAGGTGTTTATGGCTCATCAACTAACAAAAGATGGAGAGTAATCAAACTATATCCCAATGGTACTAAACTATGGACTTATACTGAAGATCCTTCATCATCCACAGATGAACTATATTATATTGCTGTAGATAATGATAACAACTATATCTTAGTAGGATATGATAGAATTCAAGGCATATCACAATGGAGAATCATCAAGTTATATCCTAACGGAACTAAGATGTGGGAATATACAGAAAATCCTTCTTCTGGATATAGTGATAAAGCATATTATGTTACTATAGACACAGATGGAAATTATCTTATAGCAGGCAACTATAGACCTAGTTCTGACAACCAATGGAGAATCATCAAGTTATATCCTAATGGAACTAAGATGTGGGAATATACAGAAAATCCTTCTTCTAATGATGATGAGTCTTACGCAATTGCAGTAGATAACGAAAGCAATTATGTTGTTGTTGGATATGATAGCATACCTGGAGATAATCAATGGAGAGTAATCAAGCTATATCCTAACAGAAGTAAAGTATGGAATTATACAAAAAATTATACTCACTATCATAGAGACATAGCGTATGCTGTAACAATAAATAAAGAAGGAAATTATGTTGTTGTAGGAGTTGATAGATCATCAGCAGAAGAAGGATGGAGAATTCTTGAATTATATCCTAATGGAACGGTAAAGAAATCGTATAGATATAATCCCTCGCTTTTTAGTGGGGAAATAGCATACGATGTTGCTGTAGATAGTGGTAACAACTATGTTGTCGTTGGTGATGTTAGAAATGGTTTTACATTATTAAAAATTGGACATGATGGAACTTTATCATGGAAGTATGATTATGGTCCAGGAATAGCGTATGGTGTTGCTGTAGATGAAAATGATAACTATATTGCTGTTGGTTATAATAAGGTGGGAAGCTATTACGAGTGGTTTATAGTAAAATTCTATCCTAATGGTACTGAAGTGTGGAATTTTACCGAAATAGATCCTTCCCTTTATGAAAAAGCAAAAGACGTTGCTGTAGATAAAGAAGGAAATTATGTTGTTGTAGGATATAATTACACTCCTGGAAGTTCATATATACAATGGAAAATAATAAAGCTCTATCCTAACGGAACTAAAGTATGGGAATATGTGGAGGATCCTTCTTCAGGAAATGATGCAGCAAACGGAGTTGCAGTGGACAATGATGGAAACTATGTGATTGTTGGTAATGATTATTCTCCAGGAAGTTCTCAAATACGAGTAATTAAGTTATATCCTAATGGAACCAAAATATGGACATATACTGAGAATCCTTCTACTAGTGTGGCATACAGTGTTGCAGTAGATAAAGACGGCAATTATATAGTTGCAGGTTATGATCTTTCTTCAGGATATAGACAGTGGCGAATTATTAAGTTATATCCTAATGGAACCAAAATATGGACATATACTGAGAATCCTTCTTCGAGTAATGATGAACCATATGATGTTGCTGTGGATAATGATAATAACTATGTGATTGCTGGTTATGATGGTGATAAAGAAATTGAGTGGAGAATCATCAAAATCTCAGAAAGGAAATATACTGATCCAGAGCCTATAGTAAGAGTAGGAAGTGTAGTGTCTTACGGAGATGGTGGAACAGGAGGAGGGTATTATAAAACATCCATACTACAAACATTAAATCTCTTAACCTTTAACACAACAAGAGCAGATAAACTTCTCAACTTAAAATTCAAAATAGATAACTTACCAGATCTAATAGATATTTTTATATCAAAAGATAACTCTTCATACAAAAAAATAACGTTAGATTCTTCAAACTCTTATTCATTTAATACTGAAGAACAAAACTGGAAATCTCTCTATTTAAGACTAGTTTTAAACTCAACCTCTACTCAAGACAACACTCCTATAATAGATAACTATATAATATCTTATGAAGCAATATCAAATGAAAATATTAGTGTACTTGTGTTCAACCCCACAAATCTCAATTTAACAATAAACTCTATAATGTTAAAAGATGTTAACACAAAAGAGATGTGTGAAATGACAACAACATCTAAAAACTATTATATAGAGTCAAACAGTTTAAGAAGATATCTTGTCTATGGTTGTTCTTTAAAATGTGAAAATAACAATCTCAAAATGTTTATATCAACAGAATGTGGTGTGTTTGAAGAAAGTATTGAGTGTTAAATATTTATAGATCTTCATATAAAAGAACCATTATGTTTAGATTGATAGAACATACAGGTGATATAGGTATAGAAGTTAAGGCATCTTCTATGGAAGAGATGTTTTCTGATACCATAAAAGGGCTATATTCGATCTTTTTAGATTTGTCCAATGTTGAGTGTAAACGAATCATTAAGATAACTATTAGAGGTAATGATCTAGAAGAGATATTGATTGAAACATTAAATGAATTTATTTACTTATTCGATGTAAAGAAAGCGATCTTTGTAAAATTTAGAAAATTTAAGATTAAAGAAAATTTATTAGAGGCAAGCGTTTGTGTTGATTACTTCAATAAAAGAAAACACAAAGTTTTGGGTGCGGGTGTTAAAGCAGCAACATATCATGATTTAAAACTTAAAATAGATAAAAAAACTAATACTTATTATGCAAGAATAATTGTGGATGTTTAGGGTGATAGAATCATGCCTTCACAACTTGACAATTCAAAAGCCATGCAAGAGATTGTGAAAATAACAAAAGAACTTGCTCAAAGAACAAGAATGATTGAAGAGAAAATTTCAAAAATAGAATCGAGCATAAATGAGTTAAACGAAAAACTGCATGAAGAAATAAAATCTTTTAATGAATTTAAATTCAATATTCAAGATAGAATGGAAAAAATAGAAATGGAAGTAACGAATATAGAAATGAACATAAAAACAATTGAACGAAAATTAAAAGAATATGCAAGAAAAGCAGAACTTAAAGAAGTTAAGGAATATATAGATCTCTTACGACCAATAAATAAGGTATATGTGACTAGAAAAGAGGTGAGGGAAATAATAAAGAATATACTTAATGAATAAAAAGGTGTTTTTAATGAATAAAAAAATTGTACTTACTATGGTAACCTTTTGTTTGTTATTGATAAAATCAGTCATTTCAGTAGAGGTAAATAATTGCTTTTCTTTTACAAGTAATGGATATTACTCTTTAACATCAAATCTTACATCCTCATCAGATAAGTGTTTAATCTTTAGCGATATAACATTTGGTGTTTTGGATTGCAACAATTACTATTTAATATCCGACTTTAAAAGTAAAGGAATCTTACTAAATAATACCTCTTTCTTTACTATAAAAAATTGTAATTTCATTAATAACACTCGCGCAATACACATAACAAATTCTAAGGAAATCTCATTATTAAACATAAAAGATTACAACTCTACCTATAGCGTCTTTATTAACAACTCTAATAACATAGAGATTAACTCATCTTATTTAAGAAGTAACAGTACCTCAATATATTTATATAATTCAACCAACATTATCATAAAAAACGCCTATCTAAAAGACTTTGATATAGGAATTGTATTGTACAATACAAATGAGACTGCAATATATAACTCAACTTTGAAAGGAAAAGCAACATCTAAGGCAATGATGATGAATTTCACAACACTTAACATAATATACAACAATACTTTTTATAATGGAAAAAATGCCTTTGAGATAAATAATTCAAATAACATCGATATTTTTAATAACAACATAACCTCTTATATTTACGGGTTTATTTTCGGCAGTTCTAACACTATTAATGTTTATAACAACATAATCATCTCATCCAATCATATATATGCAACAACATCCACAATAACATATAATATTCCTTTATCGTGCTATACAAGATCAATCACCTTCTCACCCTGTAAAGGTGGAAATTATTGGGGAAACTCTGGAAAGACGGCATTTTCTGATACATGTAATGACAAAGATGGAAATGGAATATGTGATTCTCCATACTCTCTTTCAGGAGGTACTGATAATTACCCTTTAAGTAAGTTTGTATACTTTAAGATTGATAGTATCCCTTCCTATAAAATTAATGAATCATCACTAATTAGATTAAAAGGAAGTGCAACATTAATGCCTTATAGTGAGAAGTATAATGGAGATGTTTCAGTATATATTAATGAACAATTCAGAGAAAACATCACTGTCTCAAATGGAAGAGTAAATTACCTTTTGTCCCATAAAAAAAACGATATAATTAGCAACATGTCATTCATATTCTACCATTCTTCTGGAACATCAAACAATTCTTTTTATCTCAAACACGATGTCTTTTCATTTGGATTAGATATGGAGGAATTAATAAACATATACTCCAATCCTCACTTAGGACTAAACATCTTTTATTTTAACAATTTATTATTACCAATATTCCCAAGCGTTAAGAAAAGATTTTTATCTATAGACGACTTCGTCTTAACTGTGAATCCCTACACATCTGATATTGTGGTAGGCATTACAACTCTCAATCAAGACGAGATAAAAACACGAGTAGAAGATATCTTCTATAATAAAAACTACTGCTCATTTTCATTTACTGATGAGATAAAGAAATTATGTGATATAATTTATGAAATATACTCTCCATCAAACATCATTGCCACAATAAAAACCATAGGGGAAGGAACATATTATATTAAATTAAAAAAAGTCACAGAAGGAATACAAATAAGTATTTCTTAATTCCATCTAAGAGGAATATATACTTCAGTTCCATATTTCTTAACAAAATCTTTTTTTGATAATTTACGTGCATCTTCATACAACTTGTTTAAGTCTATCTTTCTTTCCATAGAAACCCTATTTTTTAAAGGATTTTTATTCTCGTGCTTATAGCTACCAATAATTATTTTTAATGTTATTCTCTCCTCATCCAATATCTCTCCTATAATTCTACATGCCTCTTTACCAATAGAATAAAATTCCTTTTTTGCTTCTCCATTCTCATAACCTTTTACTGGTATGATCATTAATCTTATCCTGCCCTTATAGGATGTTTCTCTATTTATATCATATATTGTCTTTCTATACAGATTAACAATATATTTTGATAATGTAGAAGATTTCACATCGTAGCATTCTTCGTATGGTGCTATTAAAACATAAATCAGATAATCTACTTGATTATTATATAATCTCTTTAAATTTTTCTTTAACTTATGAGCATTTATTTTTATCTGTCCTGTCTTACTTTCTCCTATAAACAAAGTGTTTACAGCAGTATCATCTTTATTAACATATTGGACTTCATAGGCAAAATCAAATTCTCCTTCTAAATTATGATACTCATTATCTATATCTTTATCCAAATAATATAAATAGTAATTTCCATGATCTACGTCATTATTTTTTCTTTTTAAAATGAATCTCTTAGATGTAATCTCCTCCACTGTCCTTACATAATAAGATTTTATATCATATTTCTCAAACACACGATAATAGAGATCTACATTCTTTAAGAAAGTCTTCATCACACAGTCTGCAAAAATTTCCCCTAATCTCCCTCTAAGGTAATCATCCACACCATAAAAGCCCGTTCTATCTCTCTTTAACTCTATATTAATTCTAGGTAGATTTTCTATTTTCTTCTCTGCTAAAGAAATAATCTGTTTTTTAGAACCTAAATCTATTTCTTTTATATGCACATCTGATTTGATCATTTCATCATATAAATCTTCCAAAGAATATTGCATAACAACTATACAATCACTTGTATAATGTGATAATCTCACATAAGGGTTTTTTACAGAATATACATTAGATGTGTTGTAATGTTTTAAACAAAAATCATCAAATAAAAAGGATGTATTTTTTTTCATAAAAATTATTTAAACAATATCATTTTAAATTTTGATTTACCACTAAAGGAAATAACATTTTTCAAACATTTTAAAATTTCGATAATTTATCAATAATGTATGGCAGATTATGTCAAAGACATATTTTGGAAACCAAATATAAAAGTTAAAGAAATAGTAGATGGTTTCGAATCTCTTGGATTTCAGAGTATAAATCTTTCTAAGGCTTCAGATATATTATATAAAATGAAAAAAGAGAATGCAAAGATAATCTTATCTTTTCCATCCAACCTAACCACTACTGGATTAAGAGGCTTGTTTGCTCAACTAATAAATTTAGATATGGTTGATATGATCATTACTACTGCGGGAAGTGTAGAGGAAGATATCATGAAAGCGATAGGTGAAAAATTTTATATAACCAGATTTGAAGCAGATGATATTGAACTATATGAAAAAGGACATAATAGAGTTGGAAATTTATACATAACCACTGATTCTTATATGAAGTTAGAGGGCTTTATGCATGTATTATTAGAAGATATTTATAAAGAAAAAAATTATCTGGCAACTTATGAATTATTATGGGAAATTGGTAAAAAATTAAACGATGAAAGTAGTATATTGAGACAAGCATATCTTAAAAAAATACCGATATTTTGTCCTGCAATTGCAGATGGAGCAATAGGTTTTCATTTATTTATGGCTAAGCAAGACCATAAGGATTTTGTTATAGATGTCATAGAAGATTTTGGAAAAATGATCCATTCACTTACACATGATGATAAGAAAGGGTTGATTGCATTAGGTGGGGGTGTTAGTAAGCATTATGCTCTGTTAGCAACATTGATTAATGGAGGTACAGATTATGCCATATATATTACAACTTCAAGCGAGTATTCTGGCAGTTTAACAGGAGCAACTACGAATGAAGCAAAAAGTTGGGGTAAAATAAGTAGTGATGCAGACAGCATAACAGTGAGAGGAGATGCAACAATTCTCTTTCCTTTGATAGTTTTTAATGCTTTAGATAGATTATATGAAGAGGGGGTAATAAAATATGATAAATAAAGTTCAGTTCTTTATACTATCGATGTTCCTACCTTTGGGCTTTTCTTTAAGCGATTATTCAGATATAGAAATGTATGTAGAAGACATCAGTCCAGATGTTATATATCCTGGTGATAATGTCAACATATTTGTAAGAGTATTAAATGATGGAACTTCTCCTATAGCAATAGAAGATATTTCTCTTAAATTACCTAGAGGGATGGAGTTTGTTTCTCAAGAACCATTAAATATTAATAAAAATCTTTGTGGTAAATGTTCATTACAAGTGAGATATAGAATAAAAATCTCTCCTCTTGTGAATCCAGGAATTCATACTATAGAATTTTATGTTAAAACCAAAGATTACACTATAAAGTATCCCTACACCTTATACATAGAAGGTACTGAAGACATATTTATAACTATTTTAAGTTCTAAAGGAAAGATAAACAGTAATGGAAAGATAATATTGAATATTACTAATATAGGCGAGGTGGATCTAGAAGATATCAAGATATATTTGAATTCAAATTTGGTATTATTAGATAAAGATGGATTTATATATATAAAAGAGTTAAAAAGAAAGAAAAATAAAATTCTAAAAATACCTCTTAAAATCACAAAAGATGCATCAGAGGGAATAAATCTCATTAATTTAACAGTAGCATTTAAAGGGAATTCAAAGCATATCCGATCATACACCATCCCTATAGAAGTTTATCCCAATCCAGAGATTTATGTTTCTTCAATATCTCTATCAGATAAACCTTACGTAAACAAAAAAGTAAAACTTATTTTGAGAGTTGAAAATGGAGGATATGGAAAAGTAAAAAATCTAAGTGTATATATAGATGGTAATATAGAATATGTGCAAAACAAGTTTTATTTAGGATCTTTAGATAGTGAAGAAGATAGCTCTGCTATATTTATAATAACTCCAAAAGAAGAAAACAGTTTAATAACCTATACGATATATTAC
>WAOB01000132.1 GCA_015521505.1 Nanobdellati archaeon
CTTATAGATAATAACTCAACCACCAGAAACAATTCTGAATATTTTTATTTTATCCTTGTCTTTTACTTCATCTTCATCTAAAAGTATTTTTCCATCATCTTCTCTTTTAACTATAACCTCCTCTATATTTATATTCAATTTTTTAAGTAAATCTTTAACTTTTAGATTGCTTTCTATAGATATCTGATCTTGGCCTTTTTTATAATTATACCTTATAATCACCATACTAACAAGTTGTGCAATTGAATTTTATAAAGATTGTGAAGATATATTTGATAATGAAGGGCATAGATGTCTTAAAAAAATTAAGATATTCTTATGACTTGATAGCAGAAGATTTCTCATTTACACGAAAACAGAGACCTTGGAAGGAAGTCATAATGTTTATAAAATCTTTAGAATCAGGAATATTACTTGATATAGGATGCGGTTATGATAGATACTCTAAATATTTTGTAGGTGAATACATAGGCCTGGATTTTTCAAAAGGATTGATAAAACAATCATTAAAAGACAATCCATCAAATCTTTATGTTGTAGGAGATGCATTAGAAATGCCTTTTAAGGAAAATATTGCAGATGCTATCATTAGTATAGCGGTTTTACATCACATTCCTACAAAAGAAGACAGAAAAAAGTTTCTTAAGAATGTTCTTTCAATATCTAAGACAAAATCAAGGATTCTTATAAGCGTATGGTATAAAAATCAAGAAAGATTTAGATCGCTTCCTAAAGAATATGATATAAAATGGAGAGGAAAATTCTTTAGATATTATTATTTGTTTGAATTTGAAGATTTGGTTAAAGAAATTTTTTCTTTTTTAGGAAATTCAACAAAGTATGTAGTGTTTGTTGATTATAAAAGAAGGAACTTATATCTTTACATAGAAAAATAAATAAGAATTAACAATACTAAAATACTTCCAAGAATCAATCCTGTAGTAGGCAAGTATTTGACTAGCCAACCCGTGAAAGAAGAATCAACTACTTTAACTTTTATACTCACTTCATCCGTATTGTTTTCCCCGTTTTCCACAACAAATTTCAATGTTTTTTCTCCCGTACTTGTGGGTAGGTACTCTACTTCTATCTTCTCTTTATCAGATATAAATGCCTCCACCACTTTAATTAAATTCTTATCTTCATACATTTTTAACATGATTGCCGAAGGGATTTGTGTTTCTACTGTTATCTCTACTTTATATGTTTTATCTTTAATTAATGTTTTGTCTATTTCAACATCAGTTATCGAAATTATCTTATTTATTTCAAACTCTCTTGTAGAGTAATATTTTCCATTGAACACCTTTATTGTGTGTTCACCTAAGGAAAAAGTATTACCTATTGTTACATTAGCACATTTTTCTCCTTTTAAATCGATAACTCTTTTCAATACATCATCTACATATACCCTTATTATATCATTTACTTTATTGTCCACACAAACATTAAATCTTACTGATTCATCTGCATTATATCTTTCTTTAGCAAAAATCTCTATTATTGGAACTCTTTCTTTTACTACAAATTCTTTGTCTTTTTCATCTATAATTTTATTTCCTTTTTTGATTTTTACTTTTATCTTGTTATCTCCTAAGTTGAAGCTATCAGTTATTTTTATATCAAAATTGAAATTTTTTGTTTCTTCTTTATTTATAGAAAATATTTTTGTTATAGTTTTGCTTCCAATCTCAATGTATAATAGTAATCCTTTAACTTCTTTTGATTTTCTATTTTTAACTTTTACGCTTAGAGTGTATGTTTCGTTTAGGTATACTATCTCCGGGAACAGTATATCCTTTATGACTACATCCCCTTTACTTATAGGTCCGATAGCAAAACCACTTAAACTTATTCCACCACCTCTTGTTCCTCCTTCAGTTCTTCCACCACCCTCTCCTGAAGGTAATGATGAAACAATTATATTTAATGCTCTTGTTGTAGATTCTGAATCATTATCCACAGCAATTAATCTTGCCATATAATTGCCCGTATTTGAATAAATATGGTTTATTGTGGTGTAAAAACTTTTAGTATTGTTTGAACAAATATCCCATACTCTTCTATTAGAATCGCCAAATTCTAAGGTTACATTACATAATTGTTTGTCATCACTTACATTTATGGTAAAGGTTACATTTAAAGGAGCATAACCTGAAGTGGGTGTTGCTGTGAATGTGATTATTTGTGGTGGATTATTAAGG
Organism: Nanobdellati archaeon; assembly: GCA_015521505.1. GTDB lineage: Archaea > EX4484-52 > EX4484-52 > EX4484-52 > JAADEF01 > WAOB01. The sequence continues at coordinate 2,205 of WAOB01000132.1, forward strand.
CGAGGTTCTGATGGATATGGTAATACTTCAAAGTCAAGATATCTCTCTACTACTCCCGAGCCATCACTCACACTGAATTTCAATGTATAATTTCCTGGATTTGCATAATTCAATATCCTGGATGAATTATAACAAGAAGTTATGGTATGTTCATTTAATCCATCATTCTCTAAATCAATATAGCAGGTCAATGTATCTCCATTAGAATCATATACATTCCAGTTTAATTCGAAATACAGAGGAGCAAATCCAGAAGTAACGTTAGAAGAGACAAAAACATAAGGTAAAACATTCGGTTCTAAAACTTCTATTAATAATGTCCTTTCGTCAAAACTTTGACCATCCTCCACTCTCAATTTTGCAAAATAGTTTCCTGATAGTCCATATCTAAACACATCACTACCAGAATTACAACTATTTATTGTTTTATCGTAATTTCCATCACCATCAAAATCGATATAACAAGTTAGCACATCATTATCTGGATCACTAACTTCAAAAATAAATAAAACATCTAATGGTTTATTTCCAGAGGTTACATTTGCAGTAAATGAGATAACCTGAGGAGGATTATTGCTTATTGTGTCTGGTATTGGAGTTAACGATATATAGATTGTAATATCTTGATTTAAATTATTTATATTTCCTGTAGAGTCATAATATCCTGCTTTTGATACTACATAACTATAAGACCCCTCACTTAATCTAATAGATGCCATACCCGATGTGTTAGTAGTTATTGTGTAGTTACTTATTTGGATAATAGCATTCTCTATAGGTAACAAGTTTGTTGAATCTCTAACTACAAAAAGCACATTATAAGAAGATCTGTAAACAGTGAAATCCAATTCTAATATGGCAGGATTGTTGGGTAAGGAAGAACATAAATTATGAAAAGCACTTCCTGTTATTCTGACCTTATATGAACCCGAACTTAAACTATCGAATATTTTGCTAAAGGATTTCAAATCTACTATATTATTTGAATTCAAAATATCTGTATATGTAGTGATCCGATTGTTATTTTGATCTAATATTTCAACATTTATCCTGGTATTTGCGGGTCTTATATCTAATGGAGAGAGATAAACTTGTGAGTTATATGAAAAACCTATTTTTAAGTTTTCATTATCTTGTATTCTTGAATCGCCAAATTCGTCTGTTACTATTAAATCAGTTAATACTGTCTGGCATGCAGCGTTATTGTCATAGATATATACCTTTGCTTGTGCTGTTGTGTTAGTTCTCTGTATAACTTTTGAATCATAAGTTTCTGCATTTAGTTCTACAGTTAAATTTCCTGTTTGGGAAGGAGTATATGTAAAACTTACACTTGTTGAACATGTACTAACAGGTACTGTTATGAGGAGGATATCGTAATATATTTGATTGTTGTTTGAATCAAATATACTTAGATGAGCATAACCATCAATTGAATAATCAACATACACTCCATCTTCTGGAGGGTAATAACCTACAATACCACTGAATCTCAAATTATTACATATTTGTGATTCTATACTTACGGGAACATCTATAAATAGTGGTTGAGACGCATTATGCATGTTTTCAACTTGAAAATTGTTGATTTGAAAATCTACTCTATCTTTTTTATTTATTTGCAGTGTTGTTATGGTATCATCTACACAATAAACGCCATTACACACATCTACAGTAAAAACATTAACTTTACCAACATAATCCTTTGCAAAATAGTATGTTGCGAATTTCTCATTTGGTTGTGCATCTATGTATCTTACAACGATTCTTTCATTATTTATGATCTCTATAGGTGTATTTTTGGCTATTTCGTAATTTCTTGCACAATTTTCAAACTCAGATGTAGATGTTATACTACCGGATTGTAGCCCTTGAATACATACATTCCACAAACCAATTCTATAAAATTTTACCATTGTTTCATCCATGTTTGAACATGAATTATCTAAACACAAATATCCGAAAACCTTCATTTGGTTGGAGGATATTGAGGGATTATAAGTTATCTCATACCTTTTGAACAAATCTCCTGCAAAGGCATTACCTATAAACAAGAGACCTATAATTAACACATAAATTAATTTTCTTTTCATGTTATCCCACCTTAATATACATTAGTATTTTGATCGCTTCCTCCCCCATTATCTAATAGGTTTTCTGATCTCCTTTCCCCTTTATAATATGACTTTTCTACATCTTTTGTTTCTTTAACTGCTAGTCCCGTCAATCCTCCTACAATAGCAGATAGGATAATTTTTTCCTCGGGCTTTAGATTATGGTCTTTAGCAAGACTACCAAAGCCTATTTGATTATTTTTGTATACAACTTCAAGTTCACCAAGGGAGATATATATATCATCCTTACCTCTTACAACAACCATCTTATCTAAAGGAATATCTTTATTCGTTATGGTTTTATAGAATGTGTATATATCCATGATTTTGTTGTATGTGGGTTTTTGAACAACAATTTTATCTACTATTATGTCTTTAGATTTACTTTCTTCAATTTTTGTTTTTTCTTCAAATCCTGATTTTACACTGCCTACAAAACCGCCTAAGAGCATAGAGACAGGTATATTTAACGATGTTATTGCAGCATAAACTCCCGCTCCTATACTATATGCGATAATATCGGAGCCTATTTTAGTTGACTCTCTTATTCTATTAATGCTTCCTTCGTCAGTAAATACATATACAATACCTTTCTTTTCTCCTTCTTTCAATATACTTATCTCAGTAAGTCCTTTAGAAGAATATGGTTCTTTTGTTAAGTGCATCAAAACACCACGAGGAGCTACAAATACAACCCCATAATATAGTTCTTTAGTGTTTAATAATTTATTTACTTCCTCTTCTACAATTGCCCTTTCACATGCATATATCTTTTTTGGTTCTGGGATATTTTTACCTTTCATAAATTCATAATTTTCTCCGAGAACTTTCATGAACGAATCAATTTCCTTTTTACCATATATTGTATCAGAGTATTGTTCTTTTAACTTCCCATTTAATGTATATATCTCGATTCTTCTTGGATATATTTTACTTTCATATTCACATGCCTTGTTGTTATACCTTTCCCACGATTCAATCTCTTTTTTTATGTTTGTAGTTATGTATTGCTTTGTTTTTTCAACATATTCGTTAAGAGATCTTTTGTTATAGGTTGTGGATAATGAAGGTGCGCAACTACTTAACATGACACTTCCAACCAAAACTCCTGCAAGCCCTTTATATAATTTTTTATATTCCATTATCACCACCTATGGATGATTACACAATCTAAACAACAATATAATTTTCGAAAGATTTTTAAATCTATCTACAATATCAACCCACAAATCTCTGTTTAGCTATGCTCGAGAAAGAAAGGTACGCTTTCAAGGATGCATGTCTTTTACAGATAATTTAAAATTTTTATTGTTGAATATGAGGAATTTCTCGGGATTTATACAAGGATTATAACATACAAGATCGTATTTCGATAATGACATTTTATCTATATTTTTTCTACCGATAATCATCTTTATACTACCACTTAGAAGATGAGAATCTGAGATATTTTTATAAATTTGTTTTCTGTAAGGGAGAATGTGTGATATAATAGCAAAGTAATCTTCGATATTCTCTTTATTATATGTTTTCACTCCTTCTTCTGATAAGTATATTGTTAATTCATCTATTTTTGATGATAAAGCAAAACATATCTTATAATAAGACCGAGGGATCAAAGAAGAGGAACGATCTATGAATAATATCTTTTTGTTTTTTTCTAATTCTTTGATTATATTGTTTATGCTCTCACCCTCGTATCTATTCGAATATTCTGAGGAATTTATATACGATAAGGTTATTTTTTCATATACGCTTTCGTCATGTAGGAATTCATAGAAAAAAGGAAAGCAAGATCTTAGATTAAAATATATTTTGTCGGGATTATAGTTGAGTATTGTTATGTATATTGCTCTTATCTCATCATATAGCTCTTTCCAAATAATATCTCTTGTTTTACTT
>WAOB01000133.1 GCA_015521505.1 Nanobdellati archaeon
ATAATGGCAGAGCTTTTGAGGTTTTTAGGAACATAAGCAGTAGCAATTCCTCGGTTATCTCAATACTTAACAGCACCAATCTGATGTTTGCTGAAAGCATGTATTCAGGAGAGATAATTCCTAATGAAACCACATCAGCATACCATCTGATATACATTTACTCAGAAGCACTACAAAGGGGAAAATCAACCATAACAATAAATGTAAGTGATTACTCCTCTCTGTACAATGACACTATAAGCTTTGATGTTTATGCTCTAAATCCTTACATAAAAATAAAAACACCTAAAAGTATATATACGTATGAGGAAAGGGACAAGATTTTTCTCTATATCTACGAGAACGCATCAGAAGTTGAAGAAATAAACTTAAGTATAACTTACGAAGCAATAGCAAATGGAAAAGTAATAAACAAAACAGAAATATTTAAATATAATGGATCCTTATCAGATACTTTAATATACAACAAAACAATTCACGACTACGAGAATCAAGAATTTTATAGTATATTCAATACCCCTACAAAGCAGCTCATCTCTTCAGGTGTTTATTTTCTTAACGCATCTGTTAAACTAAAGAAATACTCAAGAATATTAAAAGCAAATAAAACAATCTATGTTCTCCCTGGAAAAATAAGAATAATAAAAACAGAACCAACATATAGGATATTAATAAACCAAACAGGATTTTTTAACATAACAATAATGGTAAAAAAAGGAGACATACACAATTTAAGATTAAATTTGAATTTGTCAGATGTGAAGAAAATAATACCCAACAACTACACAATAACTTTAGGTAATTTAACCAACGGAACGGTAATAAAGCTCGTTTTTAATATTACAACTAATAAAACAGGATTGTTAAGTTATATCCTAAACTACACATACACATTCAATTACACAATTAAAAAAGGGAAAACTCTGAGAAAACCATTAGAAGTGGTCAATCCAAAGATCTTTTTGTATAAAAATACACTGAACATTACAGATAAAAACTATCTAGAAGTAAGGGTTGTGGGAAACCTAACAAAGATTAAAGATTTGAATCTTCTTCTCAACAAGACTCTTTTTGGTTATGAAACTTCCATAAATATAGCAGATTTAGTTTATACTACAGAAGCAGTATGTTATGCTGAAGAACAGCAAACAAACATTAATGCTTATCCTTCCGCAATAAACTCAACAAATGTCGATTATGCTGAAAATAGTATAGATAACAATACCCTCACCTACGCTACATTCAAAACATTCCTTGGAAATGCAAACATAACATACAACTTCTCAAAACCAAAAGTTTTCAGTAAAATGAGTATATATGGAAGAGCAGGAACAGATGGAGAGATAATAAAAATATACTACTTTGATGGACAAAAATATATCTTATCTAAAGACACGCAAAACGGAGTTAAATTAGAAACAACATTAAATTATACTAACATAACTTTTCTAAATCCAATAAGAACCAACTCCATAATATTAAGTGTAGAAGGAAATAATGTGGATTACATCCACGAAATAACATTCTACCTATCAAAAATAATTTCTGACTATTTGTGTGTAGTATATAATTTCAGTTTAACTGAGGAAGTAAACATTTCAGGAGAGTATGACATAACATACAACATTTCATTTTACAATAATCCAACAATAAAAGGAAAAAGCTCCTTTTTTGTTAGATTTGGCATACCGCAAATAATACTTTATCCTGTAGGAGGTGTAGGAAACATCTATCTATCAAATGAAGAGAAACCTCTTCAATACATTTTCATAAAGCCCCTTTACGGGGATTTATATAATTTAAGAGTTAATCTTACAATAAATGACACAACATATATAAACTTCACATCAGGAGAGGCAAGTGAAAAAAATATAAAATATATTTCTTACTATAACCATTATAAAGAGCCATTACTTGTGGAATATAATCTTTCCACATCAACAATAACCAACCAAACATATACCACAATAAATGTAACAGCAAACCATACCATAAATTCTATATTTACATATAACGAAACAGGTAGAATAGAGCTTATACCTGCAGACAAAGAAAAACCAAATATTTCATGGTGGAATTTTGGTTATAGAGAGAATAGAGGAATAATTCTATATAATAGATCAAATATAAATTATCCCTTAAGAATAGCATTCAATGCATCAGACGATTTGGCAGTTATAAAAGCAAATATAACTATACTTTACCCTAATGGTACTGAAATAAACTATATAGATGATAATCTGCTTTTAGTCTCTGGAACAACAAAAAACGGTACATTTATAGCCACAATACCTAAAGAATATATAGTTCTTAATGGTACTTATTTTATAAACCTCTCTGTTATAGATTATGGAGGAAACGAAACATCAAGTAACGAAACTAAAAACATAACTATAACAGATAAGATAGGCATAAGAATTATTAGATATGCAAATGCCTATAATAGAGGACAGAGTTACCTATACAACATAGTACTTGCAAATGGCATAATAATCACTAACGAGTATAACCTAACCTTGATTATGAATTCCTCCTCTTCAAACAAAACTACATACATTGAATGTTCAACAATATCTAATTCATGTAACCATTCTCAACTGAACTATTTGGATCCAGAGGGGGTAAAATATATCGTCCCACTCAACGAAACTCCACAAACATATAACGTAATAGTAATAGCAGAATATTACAATAACACAGGAATTAAAGAATGGAATTACACTACTAGCGATAAATTAAGAAGTTATATAGAATATTTGTTGAGTAGTGATGCTTCTTCGATAGCAGACATAAGAGTATATATTTATCACCAAAATTTCTATGAAAACTTCACTACCTTAAGTGAAGAAAGCTATATAGAATGCGATGGAATAAAGTATTCTATAGATTATACATCAGGATATTTCTACCCTGTTGGTTTTACTTCCTGTCCTGTAGGATCTCTAATAATTCTCAATGCAAAATATAACAACAACACAGCATATAAATTAGTAGATACAACTCCTTCCTCTAGCAGTACTACACAGGAAGGGGTTGGAGGTGGTGGGGGAGGTAGTGGTTCTGGTAGCGGTGGTGGCGGTTTTAGTACGATCCCAACATATATCTATAATTATACTAATATAACTATAGAGAAAGATGCACGATTTACATCAGAGATAAGTTTAAACACATTGGAATTAAAGCAGTATGATGAAAAAAGAATTATATTAACCATCTCTAACACAGGAAATGTTGATCTATTATTAAATATGTATATTGACACAAATTGTAAAAAATGTGAAATAGAACCGAAAGAAGAAAAGATAATTATAGAGAAACAAAAAAGTTTATCTAGGAACATAACAATAAAAGTCCCGTTTAATCAAGATCCTGGAGAATATTTTATAAAGATAAATCTTATCAATGATGAATATGATATAACTCGATTCCACAACTTATATCTCAAAATCTCCGAACACAATAAAGTAAAAATCTTCAAGAGATTAAAGAAAGAATTTGCAAACCTAACCAACACAGTTGATGAATATACTCGTTTGGGTTTAGATATGAGTAACGAATATCTAATAATAGACCAAGTAATTGAGATCGAAAGATTGATGAAAAAAGCATATAAAGAGGGCAACTATACTCTATATGCACTTTATCTAGAAAAATACAAGGATAAATACGAGCAACTCCTACAAGAAATAGATAACAAAAAAGTCTATGCTTTTCTTCTTAAGAATAAAAACAATATCTTGCTAGGACTCTTAATTGCCTCAATATCAAGTGCTCTGCTTTACTTCTATATATTGCCGTTAATATATATTTATTTTAGGATAAAATATTTAAGAAGAAAGCAGAAGCTTATAA
>WAOB01000134.1 GCA_015521505.1 Nanobdellati archaeon
ATCTTTATTTTTTAAGCGTCTCAGTAGCAACCCAATTTTTATATATGTCACATCCTCAGATTTTAAAGGTTTAGGGGGCTTAATTTTGAAATCAAAATCCTTTTTTCTATTAGTAGGTCTTGTTATGTAAATTCTTCTCCCATCTGAAAGATTTTCAACTAGATAGTGGAAAGTGAAACATCTTCTATCAAATTTCCGTTCAAAGTCTATAAAAGTATTGATTACATTTTTAACTATGTTTTCTCTCTCTGATTTTCCACTTATGTTAATTGTCGTAGCGTCTTTCTTTTTTCTTTTTCCCATAATAAAAAAATTGAAATAATGAGAAATAAGGTATTTTACATCACTATATCCTAATCAGCGAACAACGACCAGTTACAGTTAGTGTTCATCAAAGTTCTATTAACAATAGTCCATAACTTTTATCAATAAAACATATCTCTTGTGTGATCTAAGCTACAACTTGTTGAATATTAATTGTGTTTTATATAACACATTTGGTATACATTTTGTTTGGTGTGTTTATGAAGCGTGTTCAGGTTACTTTTACTGATGATCAGTGGGAGTTGATTATTAGGTTTAAGGGTGTTATGGGTAGTGGCGATGCTGAGATTGTTAGGAATATTGTTTTGGCTTGGTTGGCTGAGAAATCTATTATTTCAAAAAAGGTGAAGGATGATATTGATATGTTAGGTGGTAAGAGAGGATGAGGGCTGTTTTTGTGTTTAAGTTGTTTAATAGTATTAAGGAGGAGCATGAGGTTGATTTTGCTGAGTTGGAGTTGCTGTCTTTGTTTGGTCGGGTTGAGAGAGTTAGAAATTTTTATGATATCTTGGATGAGACTCCGTTAAAGTATTTTACGGATGACGATGTTAGGATACAGGATATATTGACTCATGAGCTTCCTTATGGGAGGTATCATGGTTTTGTTGGGTTTAAAGATGATCTTAATGATATTCCTAAGTTAGTTCGTAGATTGGCATATACTAGAGAGATACTAGTAGCTTGTCCATGTGAGGATCCTGAAAGATTTCTCAGCAATGTTTTTCCTCAGGGTGTTCTAGGTAAGAATGTTGTTTACTATGTAGGGAAAGAAGGTTATGTATTGTTTAGGTTTATTACAAATCAATATTTCTTGGAGAAATCCCAGTATATATCGAAGGTAAGTAGGAATGAGAAGGAGATCGATAGGAATGTTGAGACATTATTTTCTTATATGACTAATCCCAATTTTTTGTATCGTTATCCTGCTACTGAAACGATGTCGGTTGGTAAGAGGTTGGAAGACTATTTTACGATTAGGGAGGAGCCTAGTCTATATCTTACTCATGCAATTCATCCATATAAGGGTAAATTCCATCCTAAAATGGTTAGAGCCTTATTAAATTATGTTGCTCCTAGAGATGATGTTCTGGTTATGGACAACTTTGCCGGTAGTGGCACTCTCCTTGTAGAAGCTACTCTAATGGGGCTTGACAATATTGGTGTTGAAATAAATCCCCTCTCTGTTCTAATGTCTAATGTGAAATGTTTCGCTTTTGGTCTTGACCTTAACATGCTTAAGGAAAGCATTAGCAGATTTTTGAAAGAGTTGGATGTCACTGTTGAGCGATACAAAGCATATAGAATGAAGGTTAGTTCTCTAGATTATTTTAGTTCGAGGTATAAAGAGGCAAAGGTTGATTTTAAACAGGTTGTTAATGAGAGGAATCTGCTGCCTCCAAAGGTACTGAAAATGTTCAAAGATGTTGAGACTGTAGATAAGGCAATTATTGCAAAACATATTCTCTACAAGTTGGAATTCGACGGACTAGTGGAGAAATTCATTCTTCTTGGGATAAGCGCTGCTATAAGTGACGCAGCCCGAAGAACAAAGAAAGATTTTATGGAGATACTTTCCAAGCGCTTGATGGATATGTATCTTAGGTTATATCTTTTTAAGAAGCTTAATGAAGTTCTGAAAATAGATTTAGGCAGGTCCATCACCTTAGTTGGAGATACAAGAGATATGAAGAATAAATGTAGCACCTTCGACGGAGAACCATTCCCAGTTGATGATGAAATTATAGATGGTATCGTAAATTCACCTCCTTATTCAACAGCCTTAGATTATATAAGAAATGATCTACCTCAACTGACGATACTAAAATTAACTCCTTCCCTAGATGACTTGGAGAAAGACATGATTGGTAATCCTAATCTTAAGGTGTACACTAATAACTTGTACTATGAGATTATTGGTGAAAAACAGGACTTTAAGATACTACCTAATGTAGCAAAGTTTCTAATAAGGAAACTCCTTAATGCAAACAGAAGAGGTGAAGCGCTAAGAACCTACAAATTCTTTAAAGATATGTACCAGTCATTACTCGAGATGCATAGAGTTTTAAAGAAGGGGGCTAAAGCGGCAATTATCATAGGAAACAATCATTATAAGATTGATGGAGAGTACATTGAAATAAAGAATGACGAAGTTCTTTTAGAGATGGCTTTAACTATAGGATTTGAGAAAGACCTTGCTATTACAAGGCAGCTAGAGAAAACATCAACAGGCCTTATAAGATATGAAACTGTTCTAATAATAACTAAAAAATAATTAAAATTTTCTTCCTTTTTTCATGACATAAGATTCCTTTCTTTTCATTTTATTAATCACAAACACAGAATAATACATCTAAAAATGCGTGATTTTCATTTAATTATGCGATGTTTACATATATTCATTGAAAATGGAAGAAAACATCCTAAATATCGATGGTTTAAGTAGAGAGGAAGCGAGAAACCTGGTGATTAGCTTAGAGAGAGGGAAAACCTACCTTGTATATTCTATTCAATATGAAGGAGATGTAAAACGTAAAGTCTTTATTGAGACAAAAGGGAGAAAATCTAAAAACGATATTAAAATATATTATGAAACCAGAGACGGGGAAAAGAGGGGATTTAGCTATATTG
>WAOB01000135.1 GCA_015521505.1 Nanobdellati archaeon
AAAATAGATGCATTAGATATCAAATATTCTATAGATGTAAAGTATAAAGCAGAAGGAGGGGATAAAATATATGCAATCCTTTCTTTAGAAGGAGATATAGTTATAAAAGTTAAAGATGAAAATGAGGCAAAATCATTAAAAGAGGAGTGGGAAAAAAATAAGACATTGAAAGGAATGGAAATAGCAATTTTAAATGTAATATTAAGGAAAAGTATTCCTAAACTTGTAGTTTTGTCTGATATGATGTCACTCCCGCCTGTTATACAAATACCTAAATTTGTTAAATCACAGAATAAAAAGTAGGGTGAAAAATATGTTTTATGAATTAGCATTCGATAGTGTTTTAGGCTGGATTATATTTATACTTTTCTTCTTTTTATATCCAAAACTATATATGATGCAAATAATTTGGAAATTAGAGAACGATTTGAAAGAAGTAGAAAATTATCTAAATAAATCCAAAAAGACACTCTATAAGCATTTTAATGCTAAAGATAAAAAAACTAAGAAAATAATAAATAACTTTCTAGATTTCGTCGTTGCATTTCCTGTGGATATCGAGCCTATAAATTTGGTAAAAAAAATTCAACACATTCTTGACAGATATGATCAAAGATTTAGATATTTTGTTGATAGAATGACTAAAACAAAAGACAAAGAGATTAAGAAAGATATCAGATTTGCATTGATCGGGACTGCGGGGTTAAATCAATTGTACAAGATATTGAGACATTATATAATAATGATTAAAAAAACGAATAACTTACAGTTGGCCTTAATATTGCAGATGACGATGCCTATGATAACAAAATTAGCAAAGGCTAATGCAAGAGCAATAGAGTCTTTTGCTAACAGAATACCCATAGGAGATGCCATAGGTCCATTAATTGCTGCTCAATTAAAAACAAAAGAAGGAGAGGAGATAGCAGATGAAGTAGTAATAAGTAAAGAAAAATTTGCAGGTAGGGAAGTATATGTTATGAAAGCCTCTGGTCCGGGGGCTGCATTAGGTAAAATTTCTCAGGGTGTTGAAAAAGCCATAAAAAAATACAAGATTAATCATATTATCACTATAGATGCTGCTGCAAAACTTGAAGGAGAAAAAACAGGTAATGTATCTGAAGGTGTAGGCGTGATGATGGGCGGTATAGGTGTTGAAAGGCACCAGATAGAGGATTTAGCCATCAAATACAATATACCTCTAGATGGAGTAATAATAAAGATGTCTCCTGAAGAAGCAGCAATACCAATGAAAAAGGAAATCTTCAATGCAAAAGATAAAGCAATACAAGTACTTGAAAGTTTAATACATGAAGTAGTTGATAAAAAAGAAAGAGTGTTAATAATAGGAGTTGGAAACACAGGAGGGGTGGGTAATTCTAAAAAAACAGTTAAAGATGTAGAGAGTAGATTAACAAAATTCTGGAAATCTATCAAAGGAAAAAAAGAATGGGAAGACTATTTTGAAGAAAAGAAGAAAAGAAAGGTTTCCTATCCGTGGTGAAAAATTATGTGTATAATGTCTGATAGAGACATAAAAGAAGCCGTACTTAAAAAAGAGATAATAATAGATCCTATAAACTTAGAAAAACAACTAGGTCCAAGTTCATTGGATTTAAGATTGGGAAATAAGTTTAGGGTATTCAAGCACGGAAATATAGAGTTCATAGATACTAAAACCTACCAAGATAGAGAAATCTCTACTTATAAATTAAATAATAGAACAGTCACAGAATATGAAAACAGCATCTTATATGAGAATTTAGACTACTTCATTATCCATCCGGGAGAGTTTGTATTATCTTCAACACTTGAAAGAGTTTCCTTACCACCACATATAACAGGAAGATTAGAGGGAAGGAGTAGTTTAGGGAGGTTAGGATTAATAGTACATGCAACAGCAGGATATATAGATCCTGGTTTTGAAGGTAATATAACATTAGAAATAGGAAATGTAGGTAAATTACCTATAAAAATATATTATGGAATGAGAATTTGTCAACTTGTGTTTGAGAAAATGTGTTCTCCTGCTGAAATACCATATAATAAAAGAAAAGGAAGCAAATACATAAACGAAGAAGGAGCAACATCAAGTAGAATATCAGATGAGTTTAGGTGAGATAATGGATAGAGTAGGTATTGTAAAGGAAAAAAGATTTGTAGCACATGATTTTGTTGATATAGTAGTAAAGTTAGAAAGTAATGACGATTATGATTTTAAAGCAGGACAATTTGCGTTCTTAACATTTAACATACATGGAAAGAATGAAACAAGAGCATACTCTTTTGCATGTTCTCCTTCATTAACTAAAGAGAAAAAAATATTAGAATTTGGAATAAAGAAAAAAGAAAAGGGGTTGGTTTCAACATACGTGGTAGATGAACTTCAGATAGGGGAAGAGATATGGATATCACAACCAACAGGATTTATGACAGTAGATAATGCAAAAACTCAAGATTATGTCTTTATTGCTGTTGGATCTGGTATAACCCCTATAAAAAGCATAATATCTCATCTTTCTGAAACAAAAGAATATGAAAACATAGTACTAATTTACGGGAATAAAACATCTAAGGATGTTGCATATCATAATTTCTTTATATCATTAAATAATGCTCTTGACAATTACAAATACTATCCTGTACTTAGCAGAGAAAAAAAAGAAGGATATCATTACGGCCATGTTCAAGATGTTTTGTTTGACGAAAAAAATAACCTAATAAGTAATGAGAAAACATATTTCTTGTGTGGTTTGCCAAAGATGGTGTTTGATGTGAAAGACAAATTAAGCAAGAAAGGAATAACCCCTGAAAACATATTATTTGAAGCATACTAATTTTAATCTTCCATTGCTTCTTTTATCTTATGTAATAGCTCTGATGGAGTATTGATAGGAAATGATATCTTGTTTGCTATTTCTTCTATCATCTTCCCTCTTATACTCAATCCTCCAAATCTCTCCAAGAAAACATCTTTCGTCAAAGGAAAATCAATACCCTTGACCATACTTAAAACTCTTACTGCCCAATCTATCCCTAAGGATCTAGAAGTTTCCTGTACTAAATGTAACATTATGTTTATCTCATCCCTTCCTCTGATTATTTCTTTATATGCCATTTTGGCTAATGCACCTGCAGTATGGGTTTTTCTTTCTTCCTCTAATTTTTCTTCTTTTAATATTGCTTCTATCTTCTCCTTAGCAATTTCTTCATCAGCAGAGAGAATATTCTTAACAGTAGTAGTACTTATACCTAAAAGATTGGCAATAGTTTCTGCACTGTAATTTTTTTCTTTATGATATACTACTGCATAACTTGCAGACATTAGACTTGGTAACCATGTCAAATTTCTATATTCTATAAGTTTTCGTGGACCTCCTAAAAGTTCTATTGCTTTTAAAAACACTCTCATCGCTTTTACATCTACATCTTCCTCTCGAGGTTTTATCTCTATAACCACATAAACCACCTTCTTATTAATTATCGTACTTATTAATTTTTAAAAAGAATCTTTACTATTAGAGCTCATACCCTCAAATAAAAAATATTATTAATCCCTAGAATGGCGATAAAGTAAATAAGCAAATGCTATCATCTCAATAACAATAATAAGAAATATTAATCCCGCCCATAAATTTAGTTCTGTTAGTTGTGGAACTGCTCTCCCTCCTAAATCGTTAAGATATCCTAATTTCTGAGCAGTATTAACGGTAAAAATAATAAATAGCAAAAGAGGGGCTAAAACCTTCAATGTAATAGTCATGTATAGATTCTTAGGTAATTTGGTAAATAAGTATCCTATCGCCAACGCTTCTAACAATCCTAAAAATACTAACGAATAGTTTATAAAAGTATCAACTTTATCAAGAACCTGTATATTCACAATGTATACAAATCCCGAAACAAAACCAATCAATGTTAATGCAGTGATTATTCTCTTCTTATCAATATTAAGATCCTCTTTTAATGAAGATGCAAATGCTTCAATCAACGAAAGTAAAGATGTTAAACCTGCCATAAATAATAAGATAAAGAATAAAACACCAAAAACATAACTAAAAGGCATTTGCTGTATTGCTAAAGGAAATGTTACAAACGATAAACCTGCACCACTGTAAGGTACATCTAATTCAGAAATTAAAGTTACTCCTGCTATAGAAGTCATAAACCCTAATACAGCAAAGACAACAAATCCTGCCAACAACTCAAAAGAAGAGTTACCTAAAGCAACAACATAACTCCCAGAAATTGTTTGTTTTTTAAGATATTTCGCATAAGCGATCATAATACCAAATGCCAAACTTAAACTAAAAAACACCTGTCCAAAGGCATTTATCCACACTGAAGGGTTGGTTAAAGCAGCGAAATTTGGAGTTAGGTATTGTAATATACCGTTCATACTTCCATCTAAGGTAATAAACCTCAACAATAATAACAACAAGATTGCCCACATTAAGGGAATAAATATCTTACAAACCCTCTCTATACCTTTAACCCCCTTAACTAAAATATAATATGTCAATGCCCAAACAAAAGTAAAACTTAGAACATAAAGGATTGTTGTTGGTGTTATATTACCAGTTAACAAACCCGCTCCACTATTAATCATAGGAGTGAATAAATCAGAGGATAATCTACCAAACAGAGACATTACTGAATAAAAGACAGTCCATCCAATAACGACCGTATAATATGACACTATAACAAAAGCATTAATAACAATTAAATAACCCAAGACCTTCAAAGGAGTTCTAAACCTTTCAGATAGTGATGCTAAAGCATTAGGTGCTGCCTTCTTAGTTGTGTATCCTAAGTAAAATTCTCCTAAGATAAGAGGAATACCTACAACAAAGAGTGCTATGAAGTAAGGTACAAGAAATGCTCCTCCTCCGTTCTCATAAGCCAAACCAGGGAATCTCCATATATTGCCCAGACCTATTGCAGATCCCATTGCTGCTAAAAGAAATCCCAATTTGGTTTTCCAAGATTCTGCTACTACACCTTCATTGTTCTTCTTTCTCACTTTTTCAAGAATTTTTTCAACTACCATAGAACTATATATTAA
>WAOB01000136.1 GCA_015521505.1 Nanobdellati archaeon
AATGTAATCAAACATATACAGGTATAGATGAGATTTGGGCTAAGATACCAAGTTTATATGGTAATGAAAATACATGGATTATGATTAAACCCACTACTTCAAACCAAGCAAAACATGGAGAACAAGTATTTGATTTCTATGATGATTTTAATGATGGTATATGGAATAATAAGTGGGAAGAAGGGTGTACTCCAGATGATGAACCAAGTGGTTATTACTGCAATGGAGAAGTAATAGAGCAAAACGGATATCTCATGCTTAGAGCACTAAATAACACAACTACTGTAGCAACATGGAATCTTTTCTTAAAAAAATCAATAATGCAAAACTTCAGATTAAGTAAAGAGCAAAATATTGCTGATTCTATCTGGGAAATATACATAGATTTGAATAAATTATATAGAATATCATATTCAGGCATAGTAACTACAAGTATCAATAACAGTATTATACCCTCGTATCATTCAACTTCAATCTTTTTGTACGAAGGGAGCGGTACATGTCCTACAAATGCTTTTAGTTTTCACATAGATCCAGATCATAGGAGTTATTGTACTTCTTTATCAATAAACCCTAAAGGATTCATTAAGGTTGGAATAACAAATAGAAGAGATCCTGGTCCTAAGTTGTTCGTAAATGATACTTATGTTGATCAGGCTTTATGGACTCCTCCATCCTCAGACAATCCTAACGGAGAAGGACTAGGATTCTGGTTTAAAATATACAATGATACATGGGTTTATTATGACTGGGCTTTGGTTAGGAAATATTCTCTTTTACCTATCAAAGCAGAGACATTACTAAACTAAAATATTTAATCCAACTCTATTTGAGGCATCTCTAATGGCATACCTTTTCTCTTTCTTATATCCATTATCGTTTTCTCCTGCAATTCCTCAGGTAGTTTCTCATACATAATGTCTATAAGTGATTGAAATCCTTTACCTCCTGTTGCAGATTTTAATGCTCCTTCAAAACCCTGCATCTCGGCAACAGGTATCTTAGCAATAACTACAGTTGTTCCTTCTTCTTCGTTAATCTCTATAACTTGTCCTCTTCTATTCTGCACCTCTTTAATAACATCTCCCATATATTCTCCTGGTGTGTCTATTCTCAATATCTGTTTTGGTTCAAATAATTTTGCTTGTCCATCCAACATGGCATTTCTTATTGCTTGTTTCACAGCAGGGTATACTTGTGCAGGACCTCTATGGATAGCATCTTCATGTAATTTAGCATCCATCAACATTACTTTTACACCCATACATGGTTCAGCAGCCAAAGGACCTTCATCTATTATCTGTCTTGTTGCCTCCATAATTAATTCGATAACTTCATGTAATTGAATAATCCCCCTTGTCATATCAAGCAAAACATTATCTCCTCTTGTATAAATAACTCTTTTAGCCTCCTCCGAATCCATACCTACATCTATTAACTTTTTAGCAATCCAATCCTTGTCCTGTTCTCGTATCTTCCCTTGAGGTATCTCTCCTGATCTCAATACTTCTTGAACTTTATCTTCTAAAGGCATAACTTTGATATAGAATTTATTATGCTTATTAGGAGATTTGCCCTCAAATATTTGAGATTCCTTAAGCACTCCCTCTTTATAAATAACTATGGGCGGGGAAACAACGATATCAAATCCTTTATCTTTCAAAAACCTTTCTATTTTTGCCTCTATATGTAGTTCTCCCAATCCTGAAACCAATATCTCTCCAGTATCCTCCGAGATTTTTAATCTCATTGTAGGATCTTCCCTTGCCCTTTGTTTAAGTAGCTCAATCACTCTTGGTAAATCTTTAACATTTCTCACTTCTATTGCTTTTGTTACAACTGGTTCAAATACATGTTTCATCTCCTCAAAAGGAGCAACAACTTTATCTGGCAAGCATATAGTATCACCAGCAGAAACATCACTTAATCCTGTTATAGCAATAATATTTCCTGCCGGAATTTCTTGCATAGCAACCCTTCTTGGACCCATGAAAACCCCTACTTGTTGTACTCTCATCTTTTTGTTTGCATTGACATTAAACACTTCTTGTCCTTCTTTTATAGTACCTGAGAAAATCCTTGCAGTAACCACATTACCTGCATGTTGATCAAATGTAACATTTGTTATAACACCAACCAACGGTCCAGAAGCATCACATTCAAGCATTGCCTTGCCCTCTTCAGAACTTATATCTCCTGTCCATAGTTTTTGTATCCTATATTTCTGAGCCTCTTTTGGAGAAGGTAAATGCCTTACAACCATATCTAAAACAACTTCGTGCACCTTAGCAATCTTTGATAGTTCATCTTCTTTTTCTTGTTGAGTATATTCAATAATTTTTGCAAAATTAATACCTGTTCTCTGCATATAAGGTAATGATAAAGCCCACTTCCTATATGCAGAACCAAAAGCCACTTTACCAGATTGAACATCAACTTTCCATTGAGATTTAAATTCTTCTGGAGCATACTTATCAATCAAAGCGTTAACATGAGTTATGATCTTCACCAATCTTTCTTGCATTTGCTCTGGAGATAACTTGAGTTCCTTAATCAATCTGTCCATCTTGTTAATGAATAACACAGGTTTTGCTCTCTCCCTTAATGCTTGTTTTAAAACCACTTCTGTTTGTGGCATAACTCCTTCAACAGCATCCACCACTACAACAACCCCGTCAACCGCTCTCATGGCTCTAGTAACATCTCCACCAAAATCTACATGTCCTGGTGTATCAATCATGTTTAAAAGGTAATCCTTTCCTTCATAATTATGAACCATACTAACATTAGCCGCATAGATAGTAATACCTCTTTCTTGTTCTTGCTTATCAAAATCCATGAAAAGTTGAGAACCCGCTAATTCCTGAGAAATCATACCTGCCCCTGCTAACAAGTTATCAGAAAGTGTTGTCTTACCATGATCAATGTGAGCAACTATACCGAAATTCCTTATTTGATCAGGATTTTTTGCAAGTTCCTTAATCTTACCAACCATCTCCTCCGCTTTTGACATGCCATCACCTTTTAAACATAAATTAGGTTAAATTACATAATCAGCAAATAATTTTAAATAATTAATGGTCTTTAAGTATAGAAGGGCACTTGTTCTTTCTTTTCAAGTAGAAACCATATAGAGCCTACAATAAAAAAGTTCCATAACATATTCGAGAAAAGAAAAATTATGTTCTATAATTCTTAATTAATTCAGGATCCTCATTTTTACCTAAACACAAATCACTTAACGGGCAATTCTTACAATCAGGTTTATCGTGATTAAAGCAGAATCTGGTGCCTACATAAATAAGTCCATCATCAAAATCTCCCACTCCGTACTTTGAATTAAGTAATATCGCATTAGGGATTTGTTGAATCTCAAACTTAGTAGGAACTCGTTTTCTGATTTTTAAATGATTTAAAATAACTTCCTTATAATTATGTATAATATCTCCATCATCTATCTCTACTTGAACTTTTTTACCCCTTATGTTGGTAACTCTTATATAGTGGGTTTTTCCTTTACCTCTATCTCTTTGTATTACTTCCCAATTTTCATAATCTTCCAAACTCGCTAAACTAGTAAAAAATCCTGTTCTGAACAACACCCTTCCAGCATTACTATCAAACGGAACTTCAAAGGACCACTTACTCCATCCTTCATCTTCTCTAGTAGATAGATTGAATGTATGCACATACCATTTAACGAATAAATGACAAGCTTTATCTCCTATAGCACTTCCTAATCCATATCTTTCATGATTTTTTAGTTGTTTACTCATTATTTCAGAAGATTTAAATCTTTCCAAATATTCTACAAAAGGTTGGGTTGATTCTCTATCACCTATGTCTTTTTCTAAAAGTAATAGAACACACAATGGAACACCCCATCTATGTATTCCATAATCCAATACTTGGCTAATAGAGACGATACCTCTTGGAGATTGAGCAAAGAATAAATTATATTTACTTGGGTTTGAATTATTAAGCTTGGCCCATATCTTTGCTCTTAATTTTTTAATAGAATTGTGTTTATCTAATATTTCATCAATAGAAACATTCAATTCTCTAAAGAAATCTAGAGGGCGGTGAAATATTCTTATTTCTTTTCTGTAAAGAGCATTAGTTACATTTTTCAAAAGATGTCTAACTCCTGGGATATCTGGACCTTGGTCTAACACAACACTCAACAAAAGATATCGTGCTAAGATTTCTCTTCTTGTCCATGCACCATCTATAACATCTAGTTCATTGTATTTTAAATTACCTTTGCTATCAAAGAAATGTCTAAAAGGTTCTATATCTACTAACAAAGGAGAATCCATGTCTTTTCTTTGAGCTCCTATTTTAGCTATTCTAAAAACCAACTTCTTAACAAATTCTATATTACTCATTTTTTCCACCACGTCAACAACCTTTTATCCCCTAAGTCGTTTTTGCGCATATAGTAATTTAAAAGGGCTTCAAATACTTTTTTTCCGTTTGGATTTAAATCCCCTAATATGAAATTCCTTTCCAAAAAATGTGCTACTATACCCACCATCCCGCTACCTGCTAGAGGGTCGAAAATTAAATCTCCTTTATTAGAAAAGTGTTCTATTAAACATTGTAGAAGTTTAAATGGCAATCTAGTGGGGTATTTCGGCATTTTCATCTTATAATCTCTTTTAAAATTAAGAGTTGTTAAGTTAGGTTCTCCTTTTTGGCAATGTTCTGTAGAACATCTATTATTATATGTCCAAATATCTCCTTTAGTTACCCAAAAAATTTCGTAGACATTGTGAGCAGGTCTTTTTTTACAAGCAGGAGCAAAATTGTATGTCCAATATAGTTTACCTCTCAATGTTAGTCTTTCAAACTCTATAATCGTATTGTGAATTATATTACTATTATTCCAGCCAGAAAATATTAAAG
>WAOB01000137.1 GCA_015521505.1 Nanobdellati archaeon
TAATTAATGTTGCTGGTCTAAACTCAGCAGGTAGTATAATAACAGAAGGCAATATAAAATGGGGAAATAAAAGAGGTTTGCTTACTGGTGATCAGGGAGCTTCAATAGAATTAGGAGGAACAGGAAAACCATACATAGATTTCTCTAATGACATGAACACAGATTATGACATGAGAATACAACTTACAGGAGATAATGAACTAAGCATAGAGGGAGGGAGTTTAAAAGTAGGAGGAAATTTAGTGGTTAAAGGATTTACATTAGAACATCAAGGAGCAGATTTTGTTCTGGGAACTAATGATGGAAGATATAAAGGTAATAAAGTAAAGCAAAGAGCATTAGTTCACGGAGGAAATGATGAACTTATCATAAACTACAACGGAGATTTTGAAGGAGGAATAGTTGCTAATGGCAACATTAGACTAACTTCATTAAGAAATTGTGGTAAACTCTACACTGATAGTAATGGTAATGTTAGGTGTGGAAGTGATTTAGTTAATGATGCAGATGCAGATCCTACTAATGAGATACAAAGATTATATTGCGTTACAGGTGTAATGTACGGATCAGGAAATTACGAAATAACAAACACTAATTTACCTTATACTCCATCATTTTCTGAGGTCTTTAATATAAATCCATTTACAGGAGGAGAAGATAAGTGGGGTTTACAATGTAAAAGCGATTATGGATGGATAAATACTGGATGCTCATCTGCATGGTTAAATGATCAAAATTCAAGAGATGCAGATGTATGGCAAGAAAATAACGGTTGTTTTTCAGATAATGAGGAGATATGGACTTATGCTGCTGTTTATACAACTTGCTGTAAGTTACTTCCTCAATGATATATAATGTTATCCTCACTAATTTCACCAACAACATTTTTCAACACATACTCTACAATCTCTTCTTTTTTACCGAAATTTTCTAAAGCAAGGCAGAGTTTAACATAAGCAACTTCTGAGATCATATCCTTTAAAAACACAACTCCAGCATCCTTTAGCAATCTCAAATTCTTATATACATATTCGTGTACTCCACCATAAATTGTTTGGGTTGTCATGAATACCAACTTTCCTTCTGAAGTTAATTTTTTTATAGGTTCAAGAAGCTCTTTGATATTTACATGCCCTAATCCTGTACCTTCTAAGACGACTGCTTTTTTGTTCTCACAAACTCTTTCTAGATACTCTCTGCTCATTCCGGGAAAGTATTTCACTAATACTACATCATTACTAAATTTAATAGATATATCATCATATTTATTATTTAAAGGGATGTTATTTCTATTTAATATCTTTACGTTGAACTCCTTCTTATTCATATCGAAGAGTATTTTTGCAAAGGGCAAAGCATTTATGCTTTTAAAAGCATCTCTTCTTGAAGAATGCATTTTTCTTACTCTAGTGCCTGAATGAATATCAAACTCATCATCTGATATGGATGAATGCATACAAACAAATACCCCTTTTCCAGAATAGGAATTTATAAACTCTATTGCTGCCATTAAGTTTGTTATTGCATCGCTACTTGGTCTATCAGAACTTCTTTGAGATCCTACTAGGACAACAGGTATGTTTATTTTGTAAGGTATAATAAAAGATAATGCTGAGGAGGTATAATGCATAGTATCTGTTCCATGTGTTATGATTATACCTCTTAAGTTATTCTTATGTTTCTCGTATTTCTCAAGAGTCTTTTTAGCAATAAACTCCCAATCTTGCGGGATGAAATTTTCACTCATTTCATTCAATATTGTTTCATAAATTAGTTTGTTTTTAAGCTTGTACCAAAAAGGAAAATTTTCTATTATCTCTTCAGGAGATGAAGCAGCAACAACTGCTCCTGTTTCATATTCTACTTTAGATGCTATTGTTCCTCCTGTAGAGAGTATTAACACTTTACTTTTCAGTTCGTTAATATATTCAACCTTATTATCCTTTTCATCAATCTGCTCTTCCTTTTTTATCTTCTCTACAATCTCTTTTATTTCTTCAATATCTTCTTTATTTATTGCGATGTTATATCCATTATTCAATTTTATTATAATGCTGTTATTGTCATTGTATTTTGTTTTCTCCATTACTCTACCTTCTAAACTTAAACCTTCCTTTAATCTAAATCGATATTTTTTCTTTATCTTTAAGTCCATAACACCACATTACTTTTATTGAGTGTTTACATAATTAACTTCTACATATATTGCATCTACTTCCTCATATATTCTCACATCATAGTATGTTTTTCTATCGTTTTTATATCCAATAAGGTTTATATAACTCGGTTCTTGCTGTCTTACTATTTCATATCCTTCGCTTCTTAGATATGCCTCGTATTGATTTAATAGTTCCTCAGGAGAGGAATCACTAATGTATGATACATAATAGTTTTCAATTCCTTGGTATGTTGTAGATCCGTAATCTCTTATACTTTTAACTCCGTAAATCTGTAAGGGGAAATCTTCAGGTAATGATAAACTAGTTGTTGTTTCCTGATTTTCATATGTGTATTCTTCTTCAGGATATGTTACTGTTTCTTCATACGTTTCGTTTTCAACATAGGTTTCTTTAAACTCATTTCCTTTTGCAGCGATCATATAAATTATCGTTCTATCATTATCAGGATCGTAAATTAGGTACATCACCACCCCATAATTTTTTTCTTCGTTCATGTAACCTTTAATCTTTATATCTATATTATCTCCTTGACTTTTAACATATTGATCCAAAAATGTTATAGTATAGGTTTCATTTTCATTAAATCCTTGTGATTTAAAGTAATTATCATAAAATTCCTCTATATCTGCAATCTTATCTCCATTAATAGAATAAACTTTTAATACGAACTCACTTCCTTTTTCTCTCATAACCATATTTAGAAAACCACTTCCAAGAGAGACTTCTTCTTTCATACCTTCATAAACGGGAACCTTTAATTCTCCTAGATCTATTTCATTACTTCCAATACATCCTGATAACACTACCAAGGACAATATCAATACGCTCCACCACTTCATTTCAATCACCTTTTAGTTTATCTTCAATAGTATGAGCAATTTCCTTTGTTATGTCATCAATTGCTTTCTCTCCATTTATGTAATGTATCTCATCATTTGGAAAATATTCTTTTAATTTTTTATACTCCTCAATAAGTTTTTCCTGAAATTCTCTTTTTTCATAAATAATATTGCTTTCTCCCCTCCTTTTCATCTGCTCCTCTATACTTATCTCTAAAACAAAGACTATATCTGGTTTAATCACATAATTATTCAAAAGCTTTAACCACTCAACATCTACTCCTTGCAATGATTGGTAAACAATGGAACTGTAAAAACTTCTATCACCTATTATCAAGTCATATCTATTAGATTTTATTATTTTCTCTAAAACTTCATCTTTGTACATCATTCTATCCAAAGCAAAAGCTAGAGAAATGGTTTCAGGAGAATATTTATCTCTTGAATTTTTATTTATCATCTCTTTTATTATTAATCCTGCTTTTGTGTATGTTGGTTCGTGAAATACAAAAACCTTTCTTTCTTTTGATGTGAAGTATTCTCTTAAAGCATTAGCCTGGGTTGTTTTTCCAGAGCCATCTATTCCTTCTAATACGATATAAAGATTCATAGATCATTTTCTTCGTATGAAGATTTAAAAATTTAACTAATAATAATTATTGTAGTATATAAAGAAAGGTGAAGAACATGAAAAAACTTATCCACGGCTTACTTTCGACTATTTATTCAACTTTGGTTTTTACTCAGGATAAGCCATGCGTTAAAGGAGAATATTATTTAGAACTTGATGGCGAACCATTTAAAGATAAAATATATTTGACATCTGATGATGTGGTATCTTTAAGAGCCTCTGTGTTTTGTGAGAGAGAATGTGGAGAAGGCCCTGTGTATTCTGCAGTATCTTTTGTAAAGGATAATATTATGTATGCAAGTTTTGTAAGTAGAGGAAAAGAAGATACACAACTATACGTTAATTATATTCTAGTTAGTAACTCTATTGTGTATATGGTATGCTCAGATAAACCTGCTTTTGAAAAAGGAAAATATGAAGG
>WAOB01000138.1 GCA_015521505.1 Nanobdellati archaeon
GGATAAGTGAGATCATTAGAACCTTTGTATAAAATACTCAGAAACGAATTTTTCGATCAGAAAACTTCAAGATTTTATATATGTCCTCTTTCTACAGGTGTTGTTGATATAGTTATTCCAAAAAGTAAAGAATATAAAAAGGGAATTTTACTTACTCTACAAAAAGAAAGATCTCTAAACTATTTAGAGATGAATGAATTGCTTCATAGTGAGATTGTGGAAAGACACGTATCTCATAAAAATTTCCAAAATGTTATGATTGTATATGAACTTTACATAGATTTTCTTAAACATCTATTAAAAAGCCCGCGCATTTCTTTGTTTATGGATTATTCTGATAAAATAATTACATCTTTTTTTATTATACCTTGCATGAGATCATAAGGAAATCCTTCTATCTGCCTTTAGTAGAGAAAGCAAGAGAGATAAAAAAGGAATATATAAGGAATAAGGAATTTGTTATTTCTTTTGAAAGAAACAAAGCTAATGAGGATATTATAGAGAAAGTATACAATTTCTAACTATTTTTTTAAAATTTTAATGAAAAACCATCATTATGGTAAATGAAAAACAACTTCCTGTTATGAATATTGGTATTGTAGGTCATGTCGATCATGGTAAAACAACTTTAACTCAAATGCTAACAGGTAAGTTTACGGATGAGCATTCAGAGGAATTAAAAAGGGGCATATCTATACGATTAGGGTATGCAGATTTATCTATTAAGAGATGTCCAAAGTGTAATACCTATACTACTTTTGATATTTGCTTTAATGATAACACAAAAACTGATCTTATTAGGACATATTCTATAATTGATGCTCCTGGACATGAAACTTTGATAGCAACTGTTTTGACAGGTACTGCTTTGATAGATGCTGCAATATTAGTAATAGCAGCAAACGAACCTTGTCCACAACCACAAACAGAAGAACATCTTATTGCTTTAGAGATTGCAGGTATAAAAAACATAATTATTGTGCAAAATAAAATTGATCTTGTGAGTAAAGAAGAAGCGAAAAGGAATTATCAACAAATAAAAGAATTTGTTAGAGGCACAATTGCTGAGAACTCTCCTGTTATTCCTATTTCAGCACATCATAATGCAAATATAGATATTTTACTTAAAGCAATTGCAGAATTGTTTGTTCCTCTAGAAAGAGATGAAACAGTAGATCCTGTTATGTATGTTGCAAGGAGTTTTGATGTTAATAAACCAGGTACAAAGGTTGAGGATTTAGTAGGAGGTGTATTAGGTGGAGCAATTAGACAGGGTGTTTTTAGGGTAGGAGATGAGGTTAAAATATTGCCTGGATTAAGAAAAGGAGATAAGTATATTGAAGTAAAAACGAGAATAAGTAGTATGAAACAATTAAATAAATCGATTGAAGAGGCACATCCAGGAGGTTTGATTGCAATATCTACTTCTATAGATCCTTATTTTACTAAGGCAGATGGAATGGTTGGAAGTGTGATAGTTAAGGAAGGTAAAGATAAAGATGTTAATATATATAATGAATTAAAATTAAGATATGTTCTTATAGAGAGAATTATTGATAGTAAAAGGCAAAAAATAATAGAAGATATTCCGTTGAATTCACCAGTATTACTGAATGTGGGTACAGCAAGAACAATTGGTGTTGTAGTTAATAAGACTAAGGATATTATTGATATAAAACTTAAATTACCGATTGCTGCTTTTAAGAACGATAGAGTTGTTATTTCTATGCAGATTAACGGTAGATGGAGGCTAGTAGGATATGGTGATATCTTATGAAAACACACTATCAAGAACTTTTTATAAAAGACATAAATGAGGCAACTTTGAGAGCAAGAATTTTGGGTAAAGTAATTGAGAAATCTAATAACGGATTTATTATTGATGATGGTACAGGCATTATTGAGGTTATGGTAAATGAGGGTATGTCTTTGATTAGAGGAGATTTCGACGTAGGTAAGGATATTATGATTTTTGGCAAAGTAATAACTATAGACGATACACAGAAGATTTTTGCAGATCTTGTTTTAGATGTTCAAAATCTGAATGTCAAGCAGTATAGAAAAATTATTTCTTTAACAAAAGAACTTGAAGAAAGTGGATTCTTATGAAGATTGCTGTTTGTGGTTTATCCTCTTCTGGAAAATCCACACTTTCAAAGTTTATTGCTGATAGATTCAATCTTCCTCTCTATTCCTCAGGTAAAATTTTTCGTGATGTTGCTAAGGATAAAAAAATATCTTTAGAGGAATTGAGCAGGAGTGCAACTGAATATTTAGACAAGATAATAGACGAAAGAACTATGAAGATATGTTATGAGGAAGATAATTTTGTTATTGAAGGAAGATTAGTTTGTTTATTTTGTAAAGATGCATTTAAAATTTATCTTTATGCTTCCTTGCCTGATAGAGCAAGAAGAATGGCTTGTAGAGAGAACATTTCTTATGAAGAGGCCTATAGAATTACTAGAGAAAGAGATAAGTATGATTTAATTAGGTATAGGGATTTGTATGGTATAAAAGATTATGATTCTATTATGAAAGAAATAGCAGATCTAGTTATTAACACATCCAAACAGAGTATTGAAGAAATGTGTAAAATAGCAGAAGAAAAAATAAAAAAGCACTATCAAATTTAATCTTTACTAATTGCCTCTATGACTTTTTGTACAAAATATGGTTCAGGTAAAGCACCTTCAAAACTTATTTTTCCATCATTTATAACTACTTTTGGAACAGCCATAACATTGTGTTTCATGGAGAGATCGCTAAATTCTGTTGCTTCTATCATCTCTCCTGAGATGTTCTCATTTTCCATAGCTAACTGATGTGCAGTTATTACTGCTCTTGGGCAGTAAGGACATGTTGGTGTAACAAATACTTGTATTTTTACTGGTTTCTTTATCCCTTTTATTATATCTTTTGTGTCATCTGTCAGGGATGTTTGTCCTGTTGAAAGCATAAATATATCCTCTACAAGGCTTATGAATTCATAACCAGAAGGTATACCGTAGAACTTGACATTTCCTACAGGGAATTTATTAGAAATTAAGACCAATGCAGGATACATTTCAACATTATATTTTGCAACCACCTCTTTGTCCTGAGCAAAATCATATTCTTCTACTTTGATTTTTCCATTACTTATTTCTTCTAATGTTTTTATTATCTCTCTTATCTCTTTACAGTATTGACAAGGCTCTCCTTTAAAAAACAAAATTCTAACTTCATCTTGAAGTTTGCTTTCGAAATCCTTTTTTAAGTGTTCTTTTGTTTTTTCATCAATTATTGCCATTTTCCTCACCCAACTTCAATAGCTTTATTTCTTTTAAAAAGTTATGCATTGGTGTTGGTTTAAAAATCAATGGAAGAATTTAGCCGAAAATATATATGAATTAAGTGTTTATTGTCTCTATATAGAAGTATACGTACAGAAAAAAAAGACGGTTAACATTGATGTTTTCTTTGGTTGCTGTGGTTTTTCTACCAACTCTAATAGTTTACTCAACCCAAGTAGATATAAGAAAACCCTATCACATCTTACAACAAATAGCAATAAGTGAAGATAATCTAAGATCTATAGACTCTAATAAAGACGGAAGAATAGATATAGGATTAACAGAAGAAACACCTCTCAACAAACCAACAGGGAATGCGTTATTTACAACTAAACCTCAAACACAACAACAAACTTTAATCCTTTGTAATCGTAGGTAGTATATATCTTACCACCTCTATTCATCTTATATTTTGTTTTACACAACTTCATAACTTCTTTCTTTAATCCGTTACTACACAAACAAGGCAAATCTTGGCTTTTGGAGAGATTTTCAACTTCTTCAATAATTTCTACATCCTCTACTGTTAAGTTTATTTTGCTTTTGTATCTATTTAGAATATCTTCAACAACCCGCTTTATTTCGTTTTTATCGTTTCTTAACAAAGGGTTTGGTAAAAACCTACACTCGCCACAACTAAATCTTACGAATTCAAACTCGTTTTCTTCCAAAGAAGTTATTTTTTCTTTTATTTCCTTTCTAATTTGTCTCAAAATTTCTTCATTTTTGACTAAATTTTCAATGGCTTTTTCATACAGTAAGAAGATGTTCTCTCTACTTTCTTTTATATAGTAAGGATTCAGCACTTCTTGGTAATTCTTAAAAGACAGGGTTTGTTTTTCTTTAAATATTGCTTGCATCCCTCTACCCGACCTATTAC
>WAOB01000139.1 GCA_015521505.1 Nanobdellati archaeon
GGATTAATATCTATTTCAGGACCTTTAGTGAATATTTTCATCTCGTTATTTTTCATAGTTCTGTTCTTTATATATAATAACAGTCTATTTTATACTATTGCTTATTTCAATATATTCTTAGCAATATTTAATCTTTTGCCTATACCTCCTTTAGATGGATTTAAGGTTGTAAGATGGAGTTTTATTATCTATGGATTAACATTTATTTTATCTCTGACATATTTCTTTATAATTTTTCTTTAGGACATGTCGTTAACAAATCTTCTTTGTAAGATTAGGAATGTAGGGATAACTAGGTAGACATTTGTAAGAAGAAAGATTTAATTTTTCTAAATCATACATCATTTTGTCAGTATCAATTTCTGAAAAACCTTTTTTGTAAACCTTCCAACATCCATTTTCGAGTATCATGAGTTTATTCTCATAAATCTTAAATATAACTCTACGCTCTTTTACACTAGAGATAATTAAGTAATAATCATTAAAAATAAATATTTCTTCCTTTGTATTTTTCTCTTTTTTAAAGCAATATACACTCTTCTCACTATCATTATAGGTTATGGTTTCGTTAATAAGAAAATATCTATTACCGTATCTTTTATCAATTTTATTCATGCTTTTATAAAATATATATCCAGAGACAACTACCATCAATACAACAATACACATAATAAAGTAAATTCTTTTTGTCCGTGTCAATCTATCACCTTAATCTCACACTCTCCAAATTCTTGGGAACATTTGTTTCCATACCTAAGAATTTATGTGCAGCTGCAGCCAACTCTAAGGATTTTTTTCTCTCTCCATGATTTATTATCAAGTGTTTTGGTTTTGATTTCAAATTATTTAGATATGCTAAAAGTTGCCTTCTATCGCTATGTCCTGAGAACCCTTCAACCGTTTTTACATTCATCTCTATAGAAATTGCAGATTTTTCACCTGGCAAAACCACTTCTTTTATACCTTTTTGTATTTTAGAACCCAATGTTCCCTGTGCTTGATATCCTATGAATATTAGAGTATTATTTTTATCCTGAGAAAGATATTTAAAGTATTCTAATATTGGACCACCATTCATCATACCAGAGGTAGAAAGTATTATTGATGGTTCTGAAGAATCTATTACTGTTTTTCTGTCACTTGAAGATTTAATAGGGATGAATATTTCCTCTGCAAAGGGATTGTAATCATCTTTTAACATTAATTTCTGTATGCGAGGAGACATATATTCGGGGTAAGTAGTGTGTATAGCAGTAACTTCGTATATCATACCATCTAAATATACTGGTATGTTAAAATCAGGATTTTTTCTTTTGTATTCTGCTATTGTCATCATTACTTCTTGACTTCTTCCTACAGAGAATACTGGTATTAACACTTTACCTTTTTTTTCAACAGTTTCAAGAATAGTTTGCATTAACATTTCATCCGCTTCTTTTCTCGAAGGCAAAATATCCTCCTTTCCACCATAAGTTGATTCTATTAACATTGATTCGACTCTTGAGTAATCCACAAAAGCAGGCTCAAAGAGTTTTGTAGGACCGAATTTTATATCTGCAGTATAAACAAAATTATGGAATCCTTGTCCTAAATGTAAGTGTACAGAGGCACTTCCCAAGATATGGCCAGCATTAAAAAATGTTAATCTCATATCAGGAGTTATGTCGAACACCTCACCATAATTTAGGGTAACTGTATGCTTTAATGCTTGTCTTATACCTTTAGAAGTATATGGCGCGACTTCTCCAATATTTTTAGAAACTTCTATAAAGTCTAACTGTAATAAAGTACTTAAATCTCGTGTAGGTTCTGTCATATATACAGGCCCCCTATATCCTAATTCATATAGCATAGGTATCATAGCGCAATGATCTGTGTGGGCATGAGATAATATTATAGCATCTAAATCTTCCAAGGAGAATTCAGGAGCATCCATATATGGAAATCTGGTTGAAGAACTCATGCCTGCACCGAAATCAAGCAATACTTTAGATGTTTTTGTTTGTAGTAATATTGCCGATCTACCTACTTCACTAAAACTTCCTAGACCTGTTATTCTTGCCCATCCCACCGATTTACCTCCTTTTTTAAGTTGTATTTTTTCTCCAATCTTCTCTAAGAATTTTTTTCGATATTCTCTCTCTTCATGTATTATTTCTCTTGCTTTGTTTACTACTGGAGAAGGTATTAGAGGAACTCTTTGTAACTCAATATCCCATAATATTTCTTTTCTTATTTTCTTAATAATTTCTCCCTCTTTACCAACCAACAATCCTGGCTTTTTAGCAAAAATTATCACTTTACTAAACTCAGGTTCAAAAAGAACTTCTTTTATTTCTGCTTCTTGAGGAGAAAGTTCTTTTATTTTCTTGATTGCTTCTTCAGGAGAAAGAGTTATGGATAGATCGGGTCTTACATGTATTCTTTTCTTTATTGCCTTTGCTAAAGGTTTGAGTTTCTGTAACCCTTCTAAGAAAAACTGTTTATTTTTAGTGTATACAACTATATCTGGGCCTTCATATACTAATTTGAATGGCTTTGCTTCTTCAGGTATGTATTTTCTGATGCTATCTAGATCCATCACTTCTTCATCTAGTTTCAATTCTATATTGTTCTTTTCATCAATATTATTCTCTTCCATATGTCCCTACCCTTGTTTTCTTTAACGAGATAAGAAAATTTTATAACTATTTAAAAATCGAACATAAATCATGTTTAACTTAGAATTGTTATCGCATATTTCATTTCCATGAGAAGGAAAATCATTTTTTATCAATTTTATCTAAAATCTGTTTAACCTCTTTATCAGATAACCTTTTGTAACCTTCTTTATTCATTACTACTACATCAATACCTTTACCTCCTGTTGCAGCATCCCTCTCTGATGCTGCTTTGATACTTCTCACAGCAAGTTCTATTGCTTCCTTTTCACCCAACCCTTTCCTATATCCGTTTTCTAAAACACCTACTGCAATAACACTTCCAGATCCTGAAAATGTGTAATCATTAGCCTCATCAATACCTCCTACAGCATCTATACTATAAAGATGTGGCTTATTATCATAACCTCCTACAATCAGTTGGACTAATTCAGGATGAAAGCTTTTGTATGATGATCTTAATATATTTGCTAATAGAACAGTAGCGGCTTTAACAGGAACATATCTATGTTCATATTTATACAATTCCAATTCTGCTCTGAGTAATCTTATCATTGCTTGTGCATCTCCTACACTACCTGCTATTGTCATACATATTGAATCAATTATGTGGTGGATCTTTTCTGCTTCTTTTGAAGCAACTAAATATCCCATTGTTGCCTTTTTATCCGCTGCTAAAACTACTCCGTCTTTATATATTAATCCTACTGTCGTAGTTCCTGTTTTTAATACTTTCATGTCGTCTGAAGATATTTTGCTGATATATATCACCTCTATTTTTTATTTAGCCCACAAGTTTTATTTCGACATTAACATTAGGAGGCATATCTATCCTCATTATACTCCGTAATGTTCGTTCATCTACTGCTATATCTAATACTCTTTTATGGATCCTCATTTCCCATCTATCCCATGTTTCAGTACCATCTCCTGAGACTGCTTTTCTTACTACCACTTTTAATTTCTTTGTTGGTAGTGGTATAGGCCCAGAGACCTTAGTTCCGTGATTCAAAGCAATTTCTTTTATTTCTTTTGCCAATTTATCTAAAACATCCACATCTGTTGATGTTAATTTTATCCTTGCTATTTGCATGTTATACCACCGGTAGAATAAAAAATAAAAATAAATAATAAAGAAAACTTTTAATGTTATTTGTTCTCTGGTGTAACATCTAAAACAACACCTGCTGCAACAGTCATACCCATATCTCTAATAGCAAACCTTGCTAGTTCTGGGAAATCACTTTGCTTCTCCAAAACTATTGGTTTGATAGGTACTAATTTAACTACTGCAGCATCTCCAGGTTTAATAAAGTCAGGATTTTCTTCCACTACAGATCCTGTTTTTGGATCTATCTTTTTCAGTATCTCTTCAAATCTACATGCTGCATGTGCTGTGTGTGCATGCACTACAGGAGTGTATCCTTTCGTAATTACGGATGGATGTTGTAATACAATTATTTGTGCAGTAAATTCTTTTGCTATTGTAGGAGGATTATCTGGTTTACCCATTACATCTCCTCTATCTACTTCATCTTTGTTAATTCCTCTTACATTAACTCCGATATTATCTCCTGCTTTTGCTTCATTTAATGGTTCGTGATGCATCTCTATACTTTTTACTTCTCCTTCTTTATGGGATGGCTCAACAATTATTTTATCTCCTGGCCTCAACACACCTGTTTCTACTCTACCTACAATTACAGTACCTACTCCCTTGATACTGTACACATCCTGTATAGGCATTCTAAATGGTTTGTCTATTGGTAATTGAGGTGGTTCAACAGTATCTAACGCTTCTATTATTGTTGGTCCGTTATACCAAGGCATATTCTCAGATTTCTTAGCCACATTATCTCCATACCATGCGGATATAGGTACGAAAATAATTTTTGATGTATCATAACCTACTGTCTTTAATAGTGCTTCTACATCCTTTTTGACCTGTTCATATCTGTTTTGATCCCAATTTACTTCATCCATTTTGTTTATTGCAACAATCATGTTTTTAATTCCCATTGTTCTTGCAAGGAATACATGCTCTTTTGTTTGTGGCATAACACCATCTTTAGCGCCTACTACTAATATAGCAACATCTGCTTGAGATGCTCCTGTAATCATATTTTTAACGAAATCTCTATGTCCGGGAGCATCAATTATTGTAAAGTAATATTTAGGAGTGTCAAATCTTTGATGCATGATATCTATAGTAACCCCTCTTTCTCTTTCCTCTTTCATCCTATCCATTAGAAATGCGAATTTAAAACTTTCCTTTCCTAACTCTTTTGCTTTTTCCTCTATTTTTCTCATCTCTTGTTCAGGAACATTACCGGTATCCCACAACAACCTTCCAACTAACGTGGATTTTCCCTGGTCTACATGCCCGATGGTTACCAAGTTCAAGTGCGGTTTCTCTGCCATATCATTCACCTCTCTCAAATATTAATAATTACCCTTGTTAATATTAAAATACCATAAATTTAAAAAAGTATTGGTAGTTGAATTGAAAAATTTTGAAATTAAAACATTATATTTTATATTTTTATCCTTTCACCAGGATTAAATCCTAAGGATCTAAAAGAACTAATTGCTTTTGATGTTTCTTTCAGATCTTCTTCATCGATTATCTTGCCGGGTATAGGAAGAATATGTTTAATATTCGATTTCTTTTCCTTTATTATCTTATCGTTTAAAGGAATACCTATAATTACTCTTCCTTCTTTATCTAATATTTCTTTAACAAAGCCATAATATCCAGCAAATCTTCCATTTAGTTTAACTACAATCTGTCCTATTTTCATAAGTATCCCTCTTATAGATTTATCTAGTTACTAGTTACTTTTGCTATAATATTTATGATTTTTTTCTTTAATGCAATATGAGATAATACACCTCCATAATATCTAGTAGGTCTTTTCTCTGTTTTAGATAAATTTCTCAAGTCTCTTTTTCTTCCATAAGCAGTTCCATTCAGAACGATTCTTTCTTCTGGACAATTGGGTTTGGATGTTTTTCTTTTTCTAAATATAATACCTACTTTACCTGAAGGTAATACTCTCCTTTTCTTAACTATTTTTGTTGATCTTAAATGTCTCTTTACCATCTAATCACCATTAAATTACATTATGGTGTGACAATTAAAACATTAATACGATAATTTTAAAAGTTTTTTTACGATTATTGTGAATAATATAGAGTAATAAATATACA
>WAOB01000140.1 GCA_015521505.1 Nanobdellati archaeon
ATTACAAGGAATATTATGAAAAAAGGATAAAGGAGGTAGAGAACAATATAAATAAAAAGAATGAATTGCTTATGCACGTATCTTCACAAATATCTAAACTTAAAGGATTAATAGAGGAAAGAGGGAGTGAAATAGAAAAGATATCTACATTAGATATATGTCCTTATTGTAAACAAAAAGTTTCCGATCAACATAAAAAGAGCATAAAAGAGGAATATATAATATATAAAGAGAAGATAGATAAGGAGATTAAGGATTTAGTTAATAGTAAGCAATATCTTATGGAGGAGATTACAAAATTAAAGGAGGATCTGGATAGTCTAAGAAAGCAATACGAAAAGGAAATGGAAAAAGATAAGATAAAGGAGATGAATAAGGTATATGAAGAGAAGATTATGTTAAATAACGATCAGGTTAATAAATTAAAACAAAAGATTAATGAACTTGATAAAAAAATAGAAGAGAAGAAACACCAACTTTCGGATATGAAAGACATTGAAAAGGAATTTGATGATGTCGTTAGAAAGAGAGAAGAGTTTATTAAAAAAATTAACGAGTTGAATGTGCGGAAGAAGGATCTGGAGAAGGAGAAAGGTTTATTTATTCGAATAAAAGAGAAATATGAGGAATATCTCAATATTAAAGATAAAAATAATAGAGAGATAGAGAAAATTCTTACACAAATAAGAGATTTGGATCAAGAAATAAAGAGTAAGACCGAAGAGGCCAATAAAATTAAAGAGGCCCTAATAAGTTTAGAAAAATATGTTTCGGAGTATGAAGTATTATTAAAAGAGAAATCAAATCAAGAGGGTATTTTGAGCGAATTGAAAAAACAGTACGATACTCTCCAATATATGAAAGGTGATTTAGAGAATTTAACTAGGGAAAGATCCGCCTTTGAGGAGTTAAATTCTTTTATTTTGGAGGTAATGATACCTTATATAGAAAAATTAGAAAAAACAGTGATATTTAGTTTGAGAAGAGAATTTGAGCAGGTATTTAAATATTGGATTTCTGTTTTATTACCTAATGCAGATTTTCAGGTTTCTATAGATGATACTTTTTATCCTTTAGTTCATCTAAATGGTTATGAGATGAGTTATGACCACTTATCTGGAGGGGAAAAACAGAGCATTGCTTTGGCTTATAGATTAACATTGAACAAGATAATTAACGATTTTATAGGTAATGTTAAAACAAAAGATCTTCTCATATTAGATGAACCTACAGATGGTTTTTCTCAAGAACAGATGGAAAGTATAAGGGATGTGCTAAATAATTTAAATCTAAAACAATTAATAATAGTATCTCATGAGGAGGTAGTAAAAGATTTTGTTGATAACATCATTAAAATAGAAAAGATAGGGGGTAAAAGCGTAGTAGAAAGTAACTTTTAGGGATTCTTATGGATGAAAAGGAGATAGTTGGGTTGGTGGAGAGAATAGTTCTCTATGGAGAGAATAAAAAAGCAGAATGCTATGCTTTAATAGATACTGGAGCAACATCTTCAAGTATGGATATAAAAATAGCATCTGAGTTGGGACTTAAGGTGTCTGGTCATAAATATGTGAAAGGAAAGACATTTTATGGAGATAGAACCTTAAGGCCGACAGTAAAAGCAAGAGTAGAGATTAAAGGAAAGATTTATAATGTAGGTTCTTTTACCTTGGCTGATAGATCTTCTATGAGTTTACCGGTTATTATTGGTAGGGATATACTTTTCAACAACTTTATAGTGGATGTTTCTTTATATCATAACTCAAAGAACATAGATGATTTGAAAGAGAAAGTAGATCTTAAAGAGGTGAAATATTATGAAATCTGATAAGATATTAATTATAAGTACTCCAAAAAAAGAAGATTATGAAGTAGGTATATTCAATTATCTTAAAACTTTGAATTTTGATGTTTCTTTAATAAAAATAGATTCTCTGGTTGTTTTAGAAGGCAGAGAGGAAAGGGTGTTGCATAAGGGAAAAGATATTTCCGAAAGATATGATATTATTA
Source organism: Nanobdellati archaeon (assembly GCA_015521505.1). Taxonomy (GTDB): domain Archaea; phylum EX4484-52; class EX4484-52; order EX4484-52; family JAADEF01; genus WAOB01. Next base: position 2,011 of record WAOB01000140.1, read on the forward strand.
TACCTTTTATCTCTTCCAAGTATGATAAATTTTATAATATAGTATTGGATATCTTTATAGTGGATGTTTCTTTATATCATAACTCAAAGAACATAGATGATTTGAAAGAGAAAGTAGATCTTAAAGAGGTGAAA
>WAOB01000141.1 GCA_015521505.1 Nanobdellati archaeon
TTAAAAACAGGTAAGGTAGATGTTTATTGAGTATAGTTAAAGAGATATAGGGAAATAAAATCCATGTGATAAATATAATACTGAGTGCCAATGTATAAAATAAAATATAGGTAGAAAAGAACGAAACGAAAATATTGTAGATAGTAAAAAATAAATTAGATAAAATGATAGATCCTATAAGAACAGCACAGAAAATATAAAAATCCAATAGTATTAAACCAAAAATTTTCTTATTTTTCTTCTTTTTCATAATCTAACCCTCTCATCAAATATTTAAAAATTACACCATCTTTCTACTATGAGAAAGATCAAAGATGGCTAACATCAAGAAATTTGATTTTATACTTATAAGTATAAATTAAGTATAAATCTTTAAATAATATTTTAGAAATAATATTCTCTCTTATCATACCTAAAAACAGAATTATCGTGTCTTTTCATCCAAACCAAACAATACCACAAAAAACTCATATCAAGCAACCTTATACTTGCCTTCCAAAACCTTTTTCCATATGCTTGGCATCTCATTAAGCATTTCTTCTGCCAGTTTCTTTATACTTCCCTCTTTGCTCTTATCTAAACTCTTTATTTTAATATCTAAGCTTTGAGGTTCTGTAATGGGTTTGCCTATTTGAGAAACAACATAAACATATGCTTCTTCCCCATAACCTCTATCTACTATTTCCTTTGCTAAATCATTGGCAAAGAAGTTGTATATCTTGCCAACATGACTTATAGCGTTCTTACCTGCTGCTGCCTCCAAACTCATAGGTCTATAAGGAGTTATCAAACCATTAACTCTGTTTCCTCTCCCCACTTGTCCATCATCTCCATGCTCGGCACTTGTACCTGTAACAGTTAAATAAATACTTTCATCATCATAATTATCAGCAGTATTTATGAAGATCTCAACTTCTTCATTATGCTTTGAAACAACTTCCTTATTAACAATTTCTTTTATAACATTTATTTTATCTATATAATCTTCTAGTGATGAAACATACTTGTCAATCAAAGCAACTGCAATCGTTATACTATAATTGTTTTCATTCCTTACCCCCATAACCTTGATATCCTCTCCCACGAACGGATACTTATTTTTAATCTCTCTACTATTCAGCAGTTTTTCTGTCTCATAAACAATACTTTCCAAAGTGTCAAAAGGATAATAACCTACTCCAAAAGATGTATCATTTGCTAAAGGAACTTCTCCTTTTTTAGCAAACCTTTCAAAAAGTTCAACCAAATCTCTACTTCCAGGTCTTATTTTAGTTGTTAAAATTACGTGATTCTCTTCATCTAAATTCCTTATATTGTCTCTTAACCATTCATGCATAACTTCCAAAGCAATCTCATCAACAGGTATCATATCTCCATTAACCTCTTTGGTTGCTCTCCCTACTACTGAGATCTCTATTGGCTCTATGATTTTTCCACCGTTATATCTAGGTTGAGCAACCCCTCCAACAAGCAATGCTTTATCAACATTGTGATGCATAACAAAACCATAATTATCTAAATAGTATTTACTCAAAGCAATAGAAACCTGTTCTGCTAAGTTATCGCATATCGTATCCGGATGTCCTATCCCTTTTCTTTCCACAATTTCCACTCTATTTTTATATGGCAATAAGTCGATAGAGAGACTAGAAATAGAGATGTTACTCATTTAACCACCACAACCATTATGCTTCTTGTTGTGCTTCTTCCTTACTTCCAAAAATTTCTTCCAATTTCTGTTTTCCTTCTTTAACAATCATTGCATTTATTTGTGATATATCCTCTGCAATAATCTCACCTCTTATTGTTTTCCTTCTTCTTATACCTTTTTCTTTTGGCTTATATCCTGGACCAGAACTTACTAAAACTCTCACTCTTCCTGTAGTATGTATACCCTTTCTCATAGGAAATCCATCTTTATCAGAACCGCCTGTAATTTTCAATCTATAACCAGGAAGATCGATCAAACCTCCATCAAACTCCTCTCCTATTTTCAATCCTACAAGTTGCTTTAATTTCTTAGTATCAATAACTTTCTGGTAACTCTTCCCTGTTTGAGGATCATTTATCACTACTTTAATCTCAGCCATCTATAACCACCATTAGAAAAAGATACATTATTTTTATTATTTTATGAATTAACTTTAAAAAATTAACTTATTCTTATCAAGAATTCTCCATAACACAGGATACATAAGCATCTTTTATTGCATTTATTGCATCAATAGCACAGTACTTTGCACACTCACATGAAAAAGGAACTTCCTTACCAACAATATCCTCAGCACATGACAAAAACATACAGAAATCTTTTTCTTGAGAAGGATCAATAACCAATCCATTAAACAGATCTTCACAAGGTAAAGATGGTTTAAATTGATTGATAATGTCCTCAACTACCCTATCATAAGGAATATTATAGGTGGGAACTTCTCCTAAAGAATCTATTGATACAACATAATTTTCTCCTGTGGAGGATATAGATAAGGAGGAAATAGAAGGAGATGGTATGTCTGTAGGAATAGAACACGATTCTATCATATTCTTAATTTGAGCAAATCTTAAACCAAATACCGATGCATACCACAAAGTTTTTTCTTTTAAACTACACAATCTACACGATTCTCCAACAACAGATGCAACCATATATGCCTTTAAGGCACACATATCACATGTGTTTCTATCTATTTTGATCTTATTAGGTAGTTGTTCTCCTTTAGATAGAGAAAATAATGTTACAGAAGGTACGGAGAAGCCGTTAATTCCCCCACCATAGGAATAAGTGTAGGTTTTGGAAGGATTGTAAGGCAAAACAAGAGTTTTGCTTTTTATCACTGGATAGATTAATGTTGAATAATTATTCCCAGATTTAAAAGTTATATTATACACTCCTCTATCTAGTTCAAGGTTTATTTTACCATGAATGTTCGTTTTCCCCACAAAATCACCGTTAACATATACACTCACATTTGAATAGAAAAATTGAGGTGGTGAGAAGAGATAAATATCTAAAGTATAATTTCCTGAAGGGAATTGCTCTCCTGATAGCGGTTTTTCAGGATATAAATAATAAAGTACAATACCTAGAAGAATAAATACGGCCCCTAATGTGTGTGCTAATGCATAATACTTTTTCCTGTTGTATTTTTTCATTTTAGGATAGGATCTTTTCAAGATGATTGAGAAAGGAATAATAATTATTCCAAGTAAAGAAATTATTAAATAAAGATTGTTCCTTAAAAGCATACCCTTAACCTCATCGTAATTTCCATAATATGCAATAAGCTCTCCTTCATTATCTGTCCATAACACTTTATCGTTTATCTTTATAGGTTCTCCTGGATGATTGGATTTCGCATAAACTACATATCCCTCCTCAAATCTATATACTTTATACTCGTTCAAGTTGTTGTATCCTTTCCCTTTTATTACAGTAGTATTTTGATATATCCTTTCTCCATAATTATATGATGCAGTTATATTATATTCATCACCATAAAACCTCACTTTTATACTTAAATTATTGCCTGTTAATATGGGTCTTTCATTTGCCTCTATTACTACATCTCCTTTAAATAAAAAATTAGGTTCTACCCATGCTTTCAGAATGTTATTGGATTCATCATAACTAAGCATAACTTTAGGAATAAGCATACTCATATAGTATAAACCATTTGATGATGCTACATACCCTTTATAGAAATCGTGAGCACCGTAAATGTTCGAGATATATGAGTTAATCTTAACATCATAAGAGAAAGTTATCTCTACATATTCCTTATCAATATAGATATCTTCATAATTAATCTCCTCCGAAGATTTATATTTACCTACCTTTTCAATATCTACTTTTTCTCTAACTATTTTGTAAGGTTCCATTACTAAAGGAGGTAATTTCGGATCAAAGAGCATTAAATTTCCAAAAGGAACGCTTGAAATAAATCTATTTCCAAGAGGTTTTATGTGTAGGGTTTGTATGCTCTTATAAATATAAAATATCTTTTTATCCAGAGAAAAAACAACTATCGATGAGTTTTGAAATGCTTCCATCAGTGCAATGTAAACGTTATTATTATCTACAAATATCCCATTTGGTTTTACCAATTCTCCAAAGATATCAGGTAGAAAATATATAACAACACTTCCATTCTTATACACCAGTCCAACAATTCCTTTTCCATCTTGAGTATATCCAGAAAATATTAAAATATCATTTCCTCTAATCTTTTTAACAAAAATATCTTGTGTTGATTGAATACCAAATTTGCTTAAGTCATAATAATAAAGCTCTTTTGAATCTGTATCTATCATTCCTATTATGCCTTTCATCTCATTTATATTCCCTGCAAGATAAACTTTTTCTTTATAAAAAAACACATGATAAAATTTGTAATTTTCTCCATATCTGCTATAACTCCACTCATACAACATGTTGTTTTCAGTATCTAACATAAAAGGATATGAACCATCATAAACACCATAAACCTCTTCACCTTTAACAGCAATACCATTAACATTATTTTTTAGTTTCCACATCTTAAAGTAAGTATCATTTACCATTTTATATATTCTTCCATCAAAAGCAGATATAAAAACCTCTCCCTTCTCATTAATTCTTGGATGCAACAAACCTCCTTGTAAGTTCCAATGTTCAATTTTATATCTTTGAACTTCTTGAGAATAAGAGATAGAGAGAATGAAAAGAACCAAAATACTAACTGTTGTGAATAGTAATTTTCTATGTGTCATAATATATATAATAAAGGAAAGTTTAAAAATATTAATACTCTAAAGTTATCTACATTCATTAAAGTTAAATACGTTAGATAAGGACAGGACAAGACAAGGACAAACACTTCGTCTTATATCGTCTGTTTTTGTTTTTACTTTATTCTCTACATTTACTTACCTCACAACCTCTATAGGCAAAACATCTTGTTCAAACTCTATTTTAGCAATTTCAAGAGGATCAAGAACATTAACATTCTCTATTTTTATGAGAGGTGGTGCCCCCATTGAGATTTGCATTGCTCTCGCACTAATTATCCTTGCTTTTTCGTATTTAGTATACATCCTAACACCTCCAATCATTACTATCGTTTTATGGGCCGGGCCGGATTTGAACCGGCGCCCTCCGCCTTGTAAGGGCGGCGTCATAGCCAGACTAGACTACCAGCCCCTGTTTATGAACGCCCAGGCCGGGATTTGAACCCGGGTCACAGGAGTGACAGTCCTGTATGATATCCAGGCTACACCACCTGGGCAGAAACATAAGAGAATTCAAAAAAACATTATGACATTAAATTTAAAAAAATTATAACAAAAATAAATAAAAATGAGTAAAATATCGAGTCATAATGAGTTGGGGAGAGAACTAGAACTTTTTGACACATTTGAAGATGCAGGATCCGGGCATGTTTTCTGGAAACCTAGAGGATATAAGATTTTCTCTAACCTCTCAAAGTGGATTGAGTTTGAACATAAAAAAAGAGGTTATTTGACCATAAAAACCCCGATAATATACAGATCTCATTTATGGGAAACCTCTGGGCATAAACAGATGTATTCTGATTTCATGTATTTATTTAGAATAAAAAAAGAAGATATGGATGAAGAATGGGGAATAAAACCCATGAACTGTCCAGCACATATATTACTATTTAAAAGTAAGAGGAGATTTGAAAAAGACCTACCTTTAAAGTTTTTTGAACTAGGATTAGTCCATAGACATGAACTTAGCGGGGTTATAAATGGTTTGCTAAGAGTAAGGAGTTTTACCCAGGATGATTCACACATATTCGTTAAAAAGAATCAGATAGGCAAGGTAGTTAAAGAAGTTATTGAATTTGTTAGATACGTATTTAAGATGTTTGAAATAGAGAATATTAAATTTTTCCTCTCAACAATGCCGGAAAAACACTTAGGTAATGAAAATGTTTGGAGAGAAGTAGAAAGGATGATGGAAGATGCTCTTAAGGATGCTCAAGTAAACTATGAGATAAATCCAGGAGAAGGGGCCTTTTATGGACCAAAAATAGATGTGGAAATTAAAGATGCCCATGGAAGATTGTGGCAACTTTCAACCATTCAGATAGACTTTAACCTACCGGAAAGATTTGACATAAAATATTATAAAGATGATGGGTCTAAAGAAAGGGTTTATATCATCCATAGAGCAATCTTAGGAAGTTTAGAAAGGTTTATAGGTATCATGTTAGAGCATTTCCAAGGGAAATTACCTCTACTTTTTGCTCCATATCAAATAGCAATAATTCCTGTCAAAAACACTCCAAAAGAAGTAGAGTATGCTATGAAAATAAAAGACAACATAGAAAGCATAACTAATCTAATGGTAGAGGTGGATATCTTATCCCAAGAAAAGACAGTAAGCAAAAGAATATTAATGGCAGAAAAGAAAAAGTATGTTTATATTCTAGTCATAGGAGAAAAGGAGGTTGATGAAAACAAAGTTGCTATTAGAAATGAAAACATGACTCTAAATGATTTTCTTTCAAAAATAAAAGGGGAATACGAAAAATGGTTTTCCTTAACTAATTTTTAATACATTGGCATTAACATACTCTCCTTCGGATTTTATATAAGAGATTAAGTCTCTATACATCCTATTGGATCTTAATGTATCTTCATTACCTACAATTATCAACTTTTTCTTTGCTCTAGTTATTGCAACGTTTAGTCTTCGATAATCTTCCAAAAAGCCGATGTTATTAGAATCATTTCCTCTCACTAAAGAGATTACTATTATATCTTTCTCTCTTCCCTGAAATCCATCAACAGTTTTTATCTCCAATCCATCATACATCTTAAGTTTTTTCTTTAACAATTCAACCTGATCTTGATAAGGAGAAATTATCCCTATACTTGAAGGAGGATAAAATCTAAGCAGATCATTAACTATCATAATTACGACATTAGCCTCTTCTTTATTACTTATTGATGTACTGCCCTTCCTTCTTTGTTCTTTTGATGATATATTCACAAAGGTTATAGGTATATTAGATATCATCCCTTTATAATTCTCTAAGAGGTGGTTTTTATTCGCTTCATAAGCAACCAAATTACCGTAATAAAACATTTTATTTGAAAAATTCATTATCTTTTCATTCATTCTGTACTGTATTTTAAGCATTATACTACTTTCTGGATATAACTCCATAAATCTCTCAAATAAACTTTTCTCTAAACCCTCCTCTCTTGCTCTCATACTAAGAACTGTTGGAGGTAATTGCTTATGGTCTCCTGCAAGTATGGCTTTAGGTGCTTTGATCAAAGGTATTAAAGAAGAAGGTTCTGTTGCTTGAGTGGACTCATCAATGATAACTACATCAAAATTAATGTCTCTTAGATAATCGCTTCCTGCTGTGGAGTTAGTAGTAAAGACAATTTGTGCATTATCTAATATTTCCTTAACTATTCTTTCTCTCTTTTTAGCAATCATCTCTTTAATAAGATTAATTTCTCTTTTGAGTTTTATGTATTTGGCCATGCTTTTTATCTTTTTATTTGGTATACCTCTTATACCCCTCTTAGATATTGCAGCCTTAATTATCTCATCATCAGACAAGCCTCTCCTTAAGGAAGGAGTAGGTTTAACATACTTACCTAACTCAACTTCTTTCTTTTCCAACTCTTTATACAGGTTTTTTGTTTGATTATCATAAAACATCTCTCCCACTAGATAATCTAAACTTTTCTCAATAAGTTTTTTATTTATTCGTGAGATATTTCCAACTCTAACATAATTAATATCCAAACTTTCATATTGTGAAATTTTCTCTAAAAAGTTATCGACTGCGGTGTTAGAATCAGCGCTAACCAATACCTTTCTACCTTTCAATGCCAATTGCAAAGCAATCTCTACTAGTGTTGTGGTTTTCCCAGTTCCTGGAGGTCCATGAATTAAATAGATGTTTTTAGAGGACAAAGATTCTACAACTGCTTTCTTTTGTACATCATTTAGTTTTTTATTTATAAACTTAACATCTAATATATATTGCGGTTTTGATGGTTTTTCATGCCCTAAAAGTATGCTTAACGGAAATAAAGTTGTTTTCGATTTGACTCTTTTTAACGCTTCTTTAATTCTACTATAAGTGGTCTCATTCACATATAAATCTACTCTGTAAGTATGTCTCTTTGTTAAAGAAAGTTTTTTAGGGAAGGATTCAAACATTAAAACAATACTGTGTTTGGTTATAGAATAAACATTTGCAGATACATTAAATTTTAATGGATTACCATAGGATAATAAAACCACATCTCCCTCTTTAATTTCACTTTCTTTAATTTCTTTATCTCTTCTAAAATAAACCAACGTTTTTCCTAGGGAATTAACTTCTCTTCTATAAAACCTCAAATTAGTTATTGCCCTACCTAGTTTCTCTCTCTTTTCTCCAGAAAGAGATTCTATTTCCTTCTTATGTACCTTCATCTCTTCCTGTCTTTCCAAATCAATCAATCTGTTGAAATAACTCACATATTCTTTCTCATGAAGAAACTTTTGCCTTTTTTTCATAAACATAATAAAAAAGATTTGTGATTTTAAAAAATAAAGAATTAAAGAATTACTGTCTCTCTTCTGGTTCAAATCCTTTAACAATCAATTCTTTAACATCACATCTTTTTCCAATTAAAGATGATATACTAGGTCTTGTTCTTCCTTCATCACCATTAACAAATTCTTTTATATATGTCCCTGCTTCTGCTTTAATCTCTAAAGTTGCTTCTTTATCTCTATGGTTCAAAACTTTAACATAGAATATCTTTCTTCTTCTTATTTTATCTGCTCTTCTATGTTCAACTCGCTTAGGTGTTTGTTGGTTAATAACAAGATCTTTTATCTTATTTATTTCCTCTATATCTCCCTTTGTTAACTCCTCTTCACATTCTACAACCGCTTCATATATTTTATTATCTCTTTTTGCCTTTAACCTTTTAACTTCTTTACCATCAACTACTTTCAGATCCCTAACTTCAATATATCCTTTATATCTATTATTTATCTCTCTTTCAACTTCAGATAAATTAAGGCTTCTTATTTTTGGTTCCTCAATCTCAATTATAAATTCTCTCCATCCATAGCATAAAGCATCAACATCCTCTCTACCCGCTCCGTGAAAACTAGTACCTGTCCCTTTACTATACCTAAGTAAAACATCTCCTATAAGTTCTTCGACACTATAATCATATTTTTTTCCTTTATAAGAACATTTATCACATCCCACACCATGGCAAAAACTACACACCCATTTAGTTTGAGGCATGGGTTTGTATTTGTTATATCTTCCATAAACATACAAACTTCTAACATTCTTTGTAATCGAATTTTTTCTTAGATCAATAAGAATCGTTATATCTGAATTCCTAAAATCCACATTCTTACCCGTTAACTCGTGTATCTTTTTTCCTATCTCTCTACTCAATTCTTCTTTTAATCTTTCTGAAAATTCTGTTCCAAATTCTTCCCAAAAAATTTCTTCATTTCTAATCATTTCGGGTTTAAGAATAACGCCAACTAAATAAGTGTTATATTCATAACCTTCTAATATTCTTAATACATTTTGCGCAATCTCCTCAACTTTTGTAAAAATCTCAAAACATAAGAAACACTTCTTTTTTTCATTACTAAATTTAATTTTTACATTATTGAAATTGAAGTCAGTAAAGTTATTATTATCATCATAAAATTCTTTCTGAGTATCTACATACATAGCGCAAACATATCTTATACTCTTTCCTCTTTGTTTGTTAGAAGTAGAAGTCAAAAGTTGAGCAAATTGTCTACCCAAACAATTATCACATAAACGGTATTTTTTAAGCATCTCTATAGATAAAGAAAATATGTCCATCACATCACCTTATAAATCCATCAAATGATCTCTTTTTTTATTTTATACATTATATATTTCGACTTAAGAAGATTTATAAGATAATTTGCATAACCTCCAAAACCTTTATCTCTTATTATAGATTTTGATATTGCAATAGATATCTCATTACCATATTGTTCAATAAATCTTTGCCATGAATAAGAATAATAAAGATCATCAAAATAAGCCTTTCCGTTCTCGTCTTTTAATATACTAAGCATAAAAATCTTACTATTTGTAAACTCCATTATCCTTTCTGCCATGTTTCTCACATGTTGGGTTGGATTAACCTTTTCATATGAATCCTTTTTCTTCAATAAACCAAAAAGTTTTCCATCTACACATAAGTACTCCTCATAACTCACTCCATGATATATTTCCTTAATAATAATGTATTTTTTAATGCTCTCTATAGTATCTAAAATAGATGACAAACTTTCTCTTCTATTAACAATAATGTTTTTTCCCTCTCCAGGGATCTTAATCAAAACAGGCATTTCTATATCATCTAATATCATAGAAATTGATTTTGTATTTGTACTAATGTATGTCTTGAAAGTATTAATATTTCTTTTTCTAACTTCTTTTATCAATTCACCATAATTCGAAGAAAGTTCTATAAGTCTCTTTGTAGAAAAAACCTTAGCACCGTTTTTTTCAAAGATATCCAATAC